>JALHJD010000219.1:0-441 GCA_022837185.1 Desulfobacteraceae bacterium | reverse complement strand
AGCCTCGCGCAGTTCAGCGCGGCTGACCGAGGCGGTGCCCACTTTGCCGACAACGATTCCGGCAGCGTGATTCGCCAGGACAGCCGCATCCCGCATGGAACAGCCCGAGGCCAGACCCAGGGCCAGTGTCGCCGCAACGGTATCCCCGGCCCCGGTCACGTCAAAAACCTCCTTGGCGGTGGTGGGGATGGTCACCAGCCGGTCGTCTCCCTCCAGCAGGGTCATGCCCGCCTCACCGCGGGTAATCAACACCGCCTCGCAATCTATTTCTTCCCGGATATGCCGTGACGCCGCCAGGAGCTGCTGTTCATCGCGGATTTCCATGCCGCTCATCATGCTTGCCTCAAGGTTGTTGGGCGTGATGACCGTGGCCCCGACAAACCGGTGCAGATTCACCGGCTTGGGATCGACGATGAGCGGTAATTTTCGTCCCCCGCCGGT
>JALHJD010000218.1 GCA_022837185.1 Desulfobacteraceae bacterium | reverse complement strand
GGTCCGCGGCTGCATGCGGTACTGGCATCCCTTTGCCGATGAGGTCGTTGGCGAACTGGTGGCCGCCGGCTGCAGCCGGCTGATCGCCCTGCCCCTTTATCCCCATTATTCGATCGCCACCAGCGGCTCATCCTTTACCGACCTCCGCCAAACGGTCCGGCGCCTGGCCCCCGACCTGCCGGTCCTGGAAATACGTTCCTGGCCCGAGGAGCCGTCGTATGTCCGCTGTCTGGCCGAACGGATCCTGGAAGGAAGCACCCGCTTCGGCGGCGACCCTGTCCAGGTGGTGTACAGTGCCCACAGCCTGCCGAAAAAATTCATCGACGAAGGTGACCCCTATGTCGATGAAATCCGGGCCACCATCGCCGCCATCGAAAACCTGACCGGCCTGGAAGGGATTCTCTGCTTCCAGAGCCGCAGCGGTCCCGTCGAATGGCTGGAGCCTTCAACCCCGGACATGATCACGGAACTGGCCGGCCGGGGCTGCCGGAACATCCTGATGGTGCCGATCAGCTTCGTCTCCGATCATGTGGAGACCCTCTATGAAATCGACATTCAGTACAGGGAAATGGCCCGGGAACTGGGCATGCGCCTTGAATCGACCCGCGGCCTGAACGACGATCCGCAGTTCATCGAGGCCCTGGGCAGCCTGGTGCGGCAGCGGCTGGAAACCGTTACCCCTTGACCTGATAGCGCCGCATCCTGATATTCATCAGCAGGCCGATGCAGATCAGGGTCGTCAGCAGCGAAGAACCGCCATAGCTGAACAGCGGCAGGGGGATGCCTACCACCGGCAGAAATCCCATGATCATCAGCAGGTTGATGACTGCCTGCCAGAAAATGAGCATCACCAGGCCGAAGGCCAGCAGCACGCCGAATTTGTCCCGGGCGGACATGGCAATGTTCATTCCCCACAACAGCATGAAGAAATAGCAGCCGATGAAAAAAACCGAGCCGGCAAAGCCCCATTCCTCCGCCCAGACTGAAAAGGCAAAATCCGTATGGCGTTCGGGGAGGAAGTGCAGGTGCCCCTGGGTCCCTTCCATGAAGCCCTTGCCAAAGACCTTGCCGCTGCCGACCGCTATCTTCGACTGCATGATCTGGTACCCCTGGTTCATGGGATCGCCCTCCGGGTTGAGAAAGGTCTCGATCCGGCGGCGCTGGTAGTCCTTGAGCAGATACTTCCAGAAAACAAAGGCCCCGGCGGCCCCCAGCGTTCCAAGGATGGCGATTGTGGTCCAGCGCAGCTTGACAAAGAGGATCATGGAGCCGTAGATAACGGCGATCATCAGAGCAGTGCCGAGGTCCGGCTGGATCAGGATCAAAGCAAAGGGCACCGCGGTCAGGATTCCCGGCTTGATAATGTCCCGCAACCGGAAGCCCTCGCCGATTTCCCGGCGGGAGAAATAACTCGCCAGGACAATGACCATGACCAGCTTGGCCGGTTCCGAGGGCTGCAGCCGCATGAAACCGAGGTTGATCCAGCGCTGCGTCCCGGCCACGGTTTGGACGTAAAACGCGGCATAAATCAGCAGCAGGATGACCGCGGCGTACAATACGAACCCGAGCGTCTCCAGTTCCTTGTAGTCAAAACCGAGCAACAGGATGATCAGGGCCAGCCCGAACAGGGTGACGTAGAGCTGTTTGTAAAAAATCGGTGAGGCGGTCGGCCCGCCGCTCCAGGTCGAGCTGAACAGATTCGCCAGCGCCATGGCACTGACCAGAATCAGCAGCAGGAGCATGACCCAGTCAAAATAATGAATCAGCCGTCGATCAAAACGAAACATCGCATCGTTCCCACATATTCTTTCCGAAGGATTAATTGACTTCTTCCCCGTCCGCCCGTCCGGGAACAATGGAATAAGCTATGTCCTGCCCCTGTTGCAGCCGGTCGGCGAAATAGGCCTCCAGAACCGCACGGGCTATGGGCCCGGCCCCGGAACTGCCGTGCAGCCCGTGTTCAATCAGAACGGTCACCGCGATTTCAGGGTTTTCGGCCGGCGCGAAACAGGTGAACCAGGCATGGTCCCGGTACTTGTAGGGGATGTCCTCCTCCTTCAGGTGCTGATACTGCTTGAGGCGGACAACCTGGGCGGTGCCCGTCTTGCCGGCCACGGTGATATTGTCGAGCCGGGCCGGACGTCCGGTGCCGCGCTTGCCGTTGACCGCCTCGACCAGACCCGCCCTGACGAGCCGCATGTTCTGGCCCTGCCCCACAAACCGTTCCAGGACCTCCGGTTCGAACTGCTTCACCACATGCCCGTCCGGGTCGCGGATGGTCTCGATCAATGCCGGCCGGTACAAGGTCCCTCCGTTGGCAAGGGCGGCGGTCATCATGCAGACCTGGATCGGCGTGGCAAGATCAAACCCCTGGCCGATGGCCACTGACAGAGTCTCGCCATCCTGCCAGGGGACGTCAAATCGTTTTTTCTTCCATTCGGCCGTCGGGATCAGGCCGCTCTTTTCATGCTCCATGTCCACGCCCGTTTTTTTGCCGAGGCCGAGACGGCGGGCATACTCCGCCAAACGATCCACGCCCAGACGCTGCCCGACCTGGTAAAAATAGACGTCGCAGGATTCGGCCAGCGCCCGCTCCAGGTTGACCGCCCCGTGCCCCCCTCTTTTCCAGCACCGATAGGTCCTGTTGCCGAAGCGGTAATGACCGGGGCAGAAAATGATGGAATCTGGAGAGATGACTCCCTCGCCCAGCCCGGCGAGCGCCGTTACTATTTTATAGGTCGAGGCGGGGGGATACTGGCCCTGGACGACTTTGTTGATCAAGGGATGGCGGGGGTCGTCAAGCAGGGCCTGCCAGGCCACCGTCGATATGCCCCCGATGAACTCGTCCAGTTTCAACTGCGGCGAACTGGCCGCCGCCAGCACCCGCCCGCTGTTCACTTCCACGGCGACAACGGCGCCGGCCTTGTCGTCGCTGGCCATGATCTCCTCGGCGGCCTGCTGCAGGTCCATGTTGATCGTCAGGTGCAGATCGGCTCCGGGCAGCGGCTCTATCCCCTTGAGGTATTTCTGTTCAAAGCCGAGGGCATTGACTTCCATGTACTCCTTGCCCTTTTCCCCGCGCAGGACAGGCTCGTAGAGGTTCTCCAGGCCCATTTTACCGACCAGATCCCCGCCCCGGTAGATGCCGGACTCGGCGGCATCGAGCTGTTCCTGGCTTATCTCGCCGAGGTAGCCGATCAGGTGCGAGGCATAGTTGCCGTAGTGGTACACCCGGAGGGGAACCACCTCTATCCGTATCCCGGGGAGTTCAAGGCGGTTGTTTTCAATCAGGGCCACCTTTTCCCACTCTATGTCCTCGGCCAGCCTGATCGGTATATGGCCGGGGGTATCTGACATTTTCCTGATCCGGTCGAGCAGGGTTGATATGTCGACGTCGAGGACGGCCGCAACCTTTTTGAGGAGTTCATCGTCAAGCCGGTTGTCCTCCCGGCTCAACACCACATTGAACGAGGGCCGGTTGGTGACGACCTCCTTGCCCGTGCTGTCGAAAATATTGCCGCGCGGCGGGGCGATCTCCACATATCTGACCCGGTTGTTGTCCGCCAGGTTCGCATAGGTTTCGCCTTCCTGGATCTGCAGATACCAGAGCCTGGCGACAAGGATGGCAAAAAAGCTTATGAGGACGATCGATGAAATGAGCGCCCGCTTTTTCAGAAAATCAAGCTCGGCGTCATCCCGGGGCGTTATCAGCGTCAACCGGGCATCCGGCGCTTCAAGGGTCGGCGGCCGCGGTTGTTTCTCCTTGCGGCTGCGTCGCTTCCGAATGTTCTTCACTTCTTTTCCATCTCCTGCCTGTAGCGATTACCGCCCTGCACCCGCAGCATTTTGAAAGGAATCAGGCTCCCCTGGAGACGGCGGTTGACCATTTCGAACAGCCGGAACAGGGGAAAGGCGAGGACAACCAGCAGGAAAACGCGGAGCAGCACGGCCGGCCACGACCAGGGGGCGAGAACTCCGGGCTCCAGGAAGGAGAGGATGAGGTACACGAATTTGGACACGACCAGGTAGCTGACCCCGATGAACGGGACCTGGTACAGCGACTCGCGCACCGGCATTTTCACCGTCGTGAACTTGAGCAGGACAAACGCGATGAAACAGATTGCCGGATAGGTGCCGAGGACGACGCCGGACAACACGTCCATGGTCCAGCTCACGGGGAAGAGGATGATCAGGCCGCGCAGGATATCCATCCTGTAGGCCAGGTACGCGACCAGGACGTAATACAGGTCAGGGGCCCCGATCCACATGGGGTTGATCATCAGGACGGTCGTCTGCAGAACGGCAAGGAACAGGCCGAGCAAGGTATAGGCGGCAACAGTGACCATTGTTATCGGGTAAACTCCATCTCCCGCTCAATAATCAGCAAATCCTCCAGGGTCAGGAAGTCAACGGTCGGCGTCACCTCAATATCCAGGAACATGCCCCTGCGCTTCCTGACCACCTGGGAAACGACGCCCACCGGCATGCCGGTGGGAAACAGGCCGCCGTAGCCGGCGGTCACCACATGATCGCCTTCCTGGACATCAACGGTCTTGAGGACGTAATCAAGTTTATAGGTGAGCGAACCGGTGCCCTTGAGAATGCCCCGCACCCTGGATTTCTGCAACAGGACGTCGATGGCGCTGCTGGGCGCGATGGCCAGCAGTACCTTGGAATAGTTGGGTGAGACGCTGAACACCTGCCCCACCACGCCGGCCCCGTCGACCACCGGCATTCCCTTGACCACCCCGTCGCTCGAACCCCGATCCACGACCACGGTCCGAAACCAGAGGGAGGGATCCTTGCCGACAATGCGGGCGGCCAGCATGGGAAGATCCGTGCTCTCCTTGAATTCCAGGAGTTTGCGCAGCCGGGTGTTGGTGGCCAGGGCCTCGCGGTTGCGATTGGCTGCATCCCTCGATTCCTGGAGGGCTTTCCACAGCCGCCTGTTTTCCTCGCGGACGCTGAACAGGGCCAGGTATTCCCCCCTGGCCACGTTGACG
>JALHJD010000217.1 GCA_022837185.1 Desulfobacteraceae bacterium | reverse complement strand
TTTCCACCCCGCAGCGAAAGCCGCTTCCGGGCGCCCAGCTTTCAACGGGAGCGTGCCGGCCCCTGACCGGAAAAGAGCCGGCAATGGACAGGGGCGGGACAGGCTGCGCTTTTCGATCTTCATTACCTCAATTTTCCCCCGCTGCTTGCCATCGGGCTGGAAACACAGCCATGAACAATGATGACGGCCGCCACCCGGTCCGCCGGAAACCGGTTGACATGCACTGACAGGATAAAAATCATGAATTCGTTTATTGAATTAGGGGTTCGCCCGGAGATTGTCAAAGGGCTGGCAGAGCTTGGTTTTGCCTCACCCACCCCGGTCCAGGAAAAAGTTATTCCGCTGCTGCTCGGCCGGGGTAGGGACTGGATCAGCCTGGCCCAGACCGGGACCGGCAAGACCGCGGCCTTCGGCATCCCTCTGATCCAGAATATCGACCCAGGCAGTCCCATCGCCCAGGCCCTGGTACTGTGTCCGACCCGGGAACTGTGCGTGCAGGTCGCCAGGGATATCGAGGCCTTCGGCAGGTATCTGCCGGGCGTGAAAACCTTGGCCGTCTATGGCGGGGCCAGGATGGATGTCCAGATCAATACGCTGCGGCGGGGCGCCCATATTATTGTCGCCACCCCCGGACGCCTGCTTGACCTCATCCGCCGGGGCGCTGCCGATGTCTCGCAGATCGGTTCCGTCGTTCTTGATGAGGCCGATGAGATGCTGAACATGGGGTTTCAGGAAGAGATATCCGCCATTCTTGGCGCAACGCCGGCCACCAGGGACACTCTGCTTTTTTCCGCCACCATGTCGCCGGAAGTGGCGCGAATTGCCGGCACCTACATGACGGATCCCGGCGAAATCCTCATCGGCCAGCGCAATTCCGGCGCCGAGAATGTGCAGCATCTCTATTACATGGTACGGGCCCAGGACCGTTTTCCGGCCCTGAAAAGGATTGTCGACCTGCACCCCGATATCTACGGGATAATATTTTGCCGCACCAGGCAGGAAACCCAGGATGTTGCCGGGCAGCTCATCCAGGAAGGCTATCTGGCCGACGCGCTGCACGGGGAACTGTCCCAGGCCCAGCGGGACCTTGTCATGGGCAAATTCCGCCGCAAAAATCTGCAGCTGCTTGTTGCCACCGATGTTGCCGCCCGCGGAGTCGATGTCAATGACCTGACCCATGTCATCAACTATAACCTGCCCGACGATCCGGCCGCCTATACCCATCGCAGCGGGCGCACTGGCCGGGCCGGCAAAACAGGGACCTCGGTTTCCATTATCCACCAGCGGGAAGGCAGGCGGATCAAGACGATCGAGAAGAATATCGGGAAACCCTTCGTCAGGGAGCGCATCCCTTCCGGCGGGGAAGTATGCGCCAGCCAGGTCATGCACCGGATCAACATGCTGCTTGAGGCACCTCCCGATCTTCAGGGGCTGGAACCGCTCCTCCCCCAGGCGGTGGAGAAGCTGGCCGCGCTGGACAGGCAGGAGCTGGTCAGGCGCCTGGTGGCCCTGGAGTCAAAGCGTTTTCTGGAGTATTACCGGGATGCGCCGGACCTCAATGTTCAGGAGAAAGGCGGTACCGGCGGCATGGAGAGGAAAAAGGAAAATGGACGGCGAAGAGAACGGGGTACGGAGCATTTTACCCGTTTTCATGTCAATGTCGGCAAAAACGACGGGGTGCTGCCCCAACGGCTCATCGCCATTATCAACAGCGGTTCTCCCAAACAGAAGATTGCCATCGGCAGGATAGAGTTGATGCGTAATTTTTCTTTTATCGAGGCGGACAGCAGGTTTTCGCGCATGGTGCTGAAGGCCTTTCACCAACAGATGATCAACGGCAAGAAGGTGTCGATCGAAATCGCCGCCGACAGAAAAAATCAGGCTGCCGGCAGTGGTGACGGCAGGTTCATGGCCGGGAAGAAAAGGGTCAACGGCCCGGGGGCAAACAAAAGGTACAAACGGGCGCATTGACAGCTTTTCTTTTTCTGCTGCGGAAAGGTGAGGGTGAGGGCAGGCAGGGTCCTTCCGGGAATCATTTTTTTCTCGGCAGGCTGAAGTAAAATACCGCGCCCTCGTCGGGTTTTCCTTCGGCCCAGACCCGGCCGCCATGTTTTTCAATGACGGCTTTGACGATGGCAAGCCCGATGCCTGTCCCTTCAAAGCGGCGGACATCGTGAAGCCGCTGAAAAAAGTGGAACAGCTTGTCGGCTGACTGCATGGTGAATCCGGCGCCGTTATCTTTCACATAGTAGATATTTTCCGCTTTCCCCCGGGACCCCCCGACTTCAATCACAGCATCTTTTTTTTCCCCGGTGAACTTGATGGCATTGGCAATCAGGTTGGTGAAGACCTGGTGCAGCATCGCCCGGTCGCCGACAGCGGCCGGAAGCGCATGGCAACGGAACCGTATTTCGCGGCCTGCGGATGATTCCAGCTCCTCGTAGACCTCCTTGACCAGCGCTTCCATGTCGATGCGGTCTTTTTGTATTTCCCTGGCCCCGGCCCGGGAAAAGGCCAGGAAATCAGCGATGAGTTGATTGGCCTTGCCGCAGCTCTTCCGGATGCCGTGGATCAGTTCCAGGGCCCCGGGGTCAATACGGTCGGCATAACTTTTCAACAGGCGCCGTGACAGGCCGTCGATCACCAGCAGCGGATTGCGCAGATCGTGACTGACCACGGAACTGAACCCTTCCAGATTTTTGTTGGCGGACTCCAGCTCGCGGAGGAGTTTTTCCCGCTTCTGTTCGCTTTTCCTGCGCAAACAGGAAAAGATCGCCGTGGCCCATACGGCGTACAGGGAGATCAGGCGATTGGCCCCGACTTTCCAGGGGTCGCCGCCTTCGGGGGAAAAAAGGTACCCGAGAAGTATCAGCGCCGAGCAGAGTACGGCAAAAAGGATAAGGTGGCGCTCCTGCGGCAGATAATTGACCAGCAGCACCACGGTAAGGTAGCAGGCGCCGATGGCGAATCCCAGTTCGGTGGTCAGGTCGGTCAGGAAAATGAGGGCGGTCAGCAGAAGGATCAGGGCGAATATGAGGCGGTGCCTGGCGGTTGTGTCCATGTTCGTCTGGCTCGGGAAGGCCTCGCCCGGAGCCGCAGCGGCAGCCCTGGAGAGGGGAAAGTTGATCAATCATCCGCCTCCCGGATTATTCCGGGCATGGCCGTGTTTTCAGGGTGCACGGGAGGGCCTCAAGTTGCCGTGGAGGTGGACGCAACAGAATAACAGGGCGGGTAATGCGTGTCAATCAGCTCTGAGCAGAGAAGCTCAGCGCGGCTGGAGCAGGGCGGAACAAGGCCGGCGCTGCCGGACGGGATAAAATGCCGGACCGCCCTCTCCGAAAAGAGAAGGCGGTGGGCGGCGCCGGAAAAGACCCTGGTTACTTCTCAAGGTGCACGGATACCGGGGTCGACCTGGTGATTGTGTTGAAGACCGGGGAATATTTTTGAGCCATTTTGACCAGCTCTTCCTTTTTTTCTTCGGATATGTCGGCGTCGATGGTGAAGTAAACGCGGATATCCTGATAGCCGACCGGGACATCGTTAGACAGTCCCAGAAATCCGCGGATGTCCAGATCGCCTTCATATCTTGACTGAACACCCCGTATTTCTATGCCCCGGGCGGAAGAGTGGGCAATCAGAGCGGTGGTGAGACAGCCGGACAGAGCCACGAGAAGATATTCGACCGGGTTCCGGCCTTCATTGTTGCCCAGCAGAACGGGGGGCTCGTCCAGGTCAAAGTGCATGGCCGGACGGGTATCGTCCTCCTGCAGAGCGCCGTAAAAATCCTTGATCGTCCCGCGGCAATGGGTGCCGTTGATCCACTTGTTGGTCGCCCGGAATTTGAATTTGGCGATTTCCGGATTTTCCTTGATCATGCCAATGGTTCTGGTCAATGCTTCGACATTCACCCCATTGACAAATTTTTCTTTTACTTCCTGCGTCATGGGCGTCTCCTTGTTATCTTGGGTTCCTGTTTGGTTTTGGATGATGAGCAGGACAATGGTGCGATGAACCATCCGTAACAACATTTCCTGTACTACGGTGTGTTACAATTTGCGTGCCATGCTCGGGCGATTCTTTGATTTTGCGGAAATGGGCTTTCCGGCCGGCTGGGCTCCCGGAAGAGATACCTGGACGGAGGAAAACAGTGGTAACCTTTTGGCGTGAACCGCTGTTTTGTTTTCTCCGCCGTGGCGTGACAGGAATTTTCGGGGTTGGGTAATCCTGCCGGGCAGGAATTTTGTCCTGTCAAACCGGATTCAGACTGTCCGGTCTCCCATCCGGCCTTTGTCCTGAACAGGGTTCCCGCCTGGAAGCCTGCCCGTCTGCCGGAGGGTGGACCTGCCGGAGTTGCGCGGGGCTTTCAGCGCCGCAGCGGGCTGTGGCGGGGAATCGAAGCGCACAGCGGGACGGGATGCATGTCGGGCAGGCAACATTTTTTCACCAAAATAAATAAATTGAGCCGTGATTGTTCACTGTTGGTCTGGTTTTTGCTATATCCCGCGCAGCGTGGAAATTATTGAGAATGTCAATAAGAACAGCGCGTTCCATCGTTTCAGCTTTTCAGGACTACGATTGCCGCCAGGAAGATGCAGGTCCCAGGTCCTGCATCTATGAAAAACATCACCTCCCGGATCCAAGGAGAAGGCAGAATGATAATTCACCCTGAACGTGTGAATTCCCCTCGCATGAAATTTGTTGTGCTTTGTTGTCTGTTGTCAGCATTTCTCACGGTTTTCGCCGTCCTGTCTGAGAAGGCGCAATCCCAAGGTGCATCGGCCATGGAAGAAGAAAAACCGGAAGGCCATGTGGTCACCACCCTGTCCTGCGAAAACTGTCATGTCGATCCGGAGAACGGTGATTTTGAGTTTGTTCATAAAGAGGCGGCGATGGACATGTGCGCCACCTGTCATGACGGGTCCATTGCCACGGGGCAGCCGGATGGCCACCTGCCGACCGCGGCAAACTGCGGATCCTGTCATAAGCAGCCGGGCAAAGACTGGCTCCCGGCGGTCATGGACCACAGCGCTGTGGATCCCGAATGCATAAGCTGCCACAACAACG
>JALHJD010000216.1 GCA_022837185.1 Desulfobacteraceae bacterium | reverse complement strand
CTTTTCCTCGGCGCTGACTATTTCCGCCGACGGGGTCATGATCTCCGATGCAAGGGTGTCGCGGAATTCGAATATCCGGTTGATGAGTTTTTCCTCCAGGCTGCCGATGAGCCCCTGGCCCTCCCCCTCCTCGAGCAGCTCCTGGATCTCCTGTTCCAACTCCTCGGTTGTGTCGGGCCCGCGATGCAGGTGCAGCAGCGTCTGGATCCGCTCCCAGAAATTTTTTTCCTGGCCCTCCTCTTTTATTGCCTGATCCGCTCCTTCCTTGTTCGGTTCCCTTTCGTCCTTTTCGTGAGGCTCCTCGGCCTGACCGGAATCAGGGGAATTCTTTTCCGTTCCCACTCGTTTTTCGCTCCCTGTGTTTGTTGATCTTCAGCTCACTTTCTCCCCCGATTGCGCGGGGCATGTCAAGTACGTTTTTGCCGGGTCCCGCAAAAAAACACCCCCTCAGGTTTCTGTATTTTATTCTCCGGCCTGCCCGGAAACAGAAAAATACCGGCCCTCCGGGTGATTTTCCTGCCGGTCGTTGCACTTTCTGTCTTTCAAAGTCGATAAAGGTGGAGTAAAGTGTTCCGTTTAATTATAAGCTAGTCCTGCCGGAGTATTGGTGCCGGCGGCGGAACAGTCCTGCTCCCCGGCGCTTTGGCGCGACAGGGGCTGGATATTCCTGCGCATGACTATCCTGATTTTATTATGTCAATATAATAAGAGGTTTCTGGTGCAAGGCAAGGTTCTCATCGCAAATCGTGGCGAAATCGCCATCCGGATAATGAACGCCTGCAAAGATCTGGATCTTGACTATGTGGTAGTGTATACCGACGCCGACCGCGACTCCCAGCACGTGCGGATGAACAGGAAGGAGGGCCTGGACAAAAACGCCTGGCGGGTCACCAGCTACACCGATCCCAATGATATTCTGGCCATTGCCGATCACACCCTGTGCACCGCCATTCATCCCGGATACGGTTTCTTTTCCGAAGACTACCGTTTTGCCCGGCGGGTGACCATCCGGGACCGGCCCCTGGTATTTATCGGTCCCAGTTGGGAAGTCATCAAGGACCTCGGCGACAAGATCAACACCAAAAGACTGGCCAACCGCCTCAACATTCCCACCATACCGGGCACCGACAGCCCGATCTACAACGAAATGGAAGCCGAGGAGATCGCCCAGAACCTGTTCGACGTCCAGCTTGAACAGGGCATTGACAATCCCTCCATCCTGGTCAAGGCCGCAGCCGGGGGCGGGGGCATGGGTATCGAGGAGGTTCAACGGATCGAGCAGTTCCGCCGGGTGTACAGGCAGGTGCAGAACTACGCCAAACGGCAGTTCGGCGACGGCGGAGTGCTCATTGAACAGTGCCTGCGGGATTTCAATCATCTCGAGGTCCAGCTTATCTGCTCCCGCCACAATGAGCGGCTCCACTTCGGCTCCCGCAACTGCACCATTCAGTCAACCGGCCGCCAGAAGCGCATTGAAGCGGCTCCCGGTTTCGACAGATCCTGCTTCGCCTACGAATTTGACTCTCAATCGGTCCTTGACAAGATCGTCAAATATTCCCTCAAGCTTGCCAACCATGTCCGTTACGACAACGTGGGCACCTGGGAATGGATCGTCAACCGGGCGGGGCAGCCGTATCTGCTGGAGGTGAACGCCCGCATCCAGGTCGAAAACGATGTATCGGCCAGGATCAGTTATATCAAGGGCGAACAGCCCAACCTGATTCGTGAACAGATACGGCTGGCCCTGGGCGAACCGATCGGGTACAACCAGAAAGAAGTCAAATTCAACGGGGCAAGCATCGAATTGCGCATAGTGGCCGAGAACCCCCAGCGGGATTTTGCCCCCTGGATCGGCACCATTACCCGGTTCGATCTGCCGCAATTCGAGTGGTCATCGGTGTACACCCACGTGCCGAGTGACCGGCCCTATTCCATTCCCAGCGAGTATGATCCAAACCTGGCGCTCGCCCTGGTCTGGGGGGATTCCATGGATGAAGCCAAGCAGAGGGCATTGCAGTTCCTCGAGCAGACCGTCATCGAGGGACAGGACAATGCCGGCAACGGAATCATTACCAATCTCGACTACCTGCGCAGCCATCTGGACCGGTTGCTGACCTTTTAATCCAACCCTATGAATGACCTGAACAAACGACTGAAAAAAATTGAGCAGCGCATAAGCTACCTCATCCATATCAAGAATACCGGCAGCTGGGGTAACCTCTCCGGCTTTCAGGCCGACTGCGAGAACCTGAAAAAGTCCATCTACGATATGGACGGGGAGAGTCTTGCCGCCAAGCTGGAAAAGCTGGAAAACGGCATATCCTTCCTGGAGGAACGGTGCGAGGAGGGACTGACCCCCATGGAGCGGGTCCGCATCGTCCGCAGCCCCCTGCGTTTCACCCTCAAGGATATCCTGGAAAACGTCTACGAGGAATACACCGAACTCGGCGGCGAGGGGGAATTCAATATCGATCCGGCCATGATGGTGGCCAAGGCCACCATTGTCCGGCGGATCAAGAAAAAGCCCTACACCTCCTCGGTCATGGTCATCGGCCAGGAAACGGGGCACGGCGAGGAGTTCCGCAACGGTGGATCCTGCAAACCGTGGGGCAACGAAAAGGCGCTGCGCTACATGAAGGTCGCCGAGACCGAGGGCATACCCATTCACTTTTACATCTTCACCCCCGGCTCGTACCCCATTGAGGATTATCCGGGCGCGGCCCAGCAGATTGCCCGCAACATCTACGCCATGACCAAGCTTGCCGTGCCGATGATTTCAGTCATTTCCGAGGGCGGCTCTGGCGGAGCCGAGGCGATCGGCCTCAGCGACCTGCGGCTGATGTTCTCCCATGGCTACTATTCCGTCATCTCACCGGAAGGGGCGGCCGCCATCGAAGGCAGGGTCAGGGAGGGCGGCAAGGTGCCGGCCGAACTCATCGAAAAATGCGCGCGGCAGCTCCATATCACCGCCGAGGAAAACCTGCAGATGGGGACCATCGACCGCATCATCCAGGAGCCCCCTCTCGGCGCCAGGAATGACGACTTCGGTTTTTTCACCATAGTCCGTTCGGAAATCATCCGGGCCACGGACGAAGTTGTCCTGCGGACCAAGAGCGTCCGCGGTTTCAGGGCCTACGAGGTCAAGAGGAAAAAGGCGGGCAAACCCGAGGAGGCACCGCAGATAGACATCCCCTGGGCCCTTGACAGAGGAGAGATCAAGAAACTGCTGGCCCAGCGATCCAAAAAATACCGCAACATGGCACTGAACGGCTTTACCAGCCAGAGCATGCCGGCGGAAAGCGTTTTCCGCACCCTCCAATCGGCAACGGAAAAACTGTATTACACCCTGCGCTACGATGTGTTGAAAAACCAGCAGAAGCAGGCCCAGAAAGTGATCAAGGAGGTTTCCGGCGAAGGGTCGGCCTTCCTCCGGGGAGTCACCGCTCCGCTTACAGCGGTGTACGGTCTTTTCAGCCGTTCGGAGAGCAAGAAGCCGGCCGCGCAGCCTGTGGTCATCACCCCCTCCTCCCCCGCCACCCAGGATCCCATCGAGCTGACCGACACCTATACCAGCCCGCTGGCCAACGTCGACCGGACCATTACCTGTCCCAACGCGGAGAAAAACAACTGTCAGGACCACTGGGTTCCCGACCTGTACGGCGAATTCGGCGGCGTGTGCGACAACTGCGGCCATCATTTTCCCCTGGAATACCAATGGTACCTGAAGAATATCTTCGATGCCCGCTCCATCCGCATCTTCAACAACGACATCGCTTCGCAGAATACCCTGCAGTATGAGGGATTTGACCTGCGGCTGCAGATGGCCAAGAGCAAAACCGGGATGAACAGCGCCAACATGACCTTTCATGCCAAGGTGATGGGCATCAACCTGGTGGTCTCCATGTTGTACTCGGACTTCCGCAACGGTACCGTCGGCGCCGCCGAAGGAGAGAAATTCGTCCTGGCCTGCGATACGGCCAAGCGCAAAAAGCGGCCCCTGCTCGCCTACATCCACACCACCGGTGGAATCCGCATCCAGGAGGGAACCCTGGGGGTGATCCAGATGCCCAAATGCACCATGGCCGTCCGCGAATACATTGACGCCGGAGGCCTGTACATCGTGGTCTACGACAACAACTCGTATGCCGGGCCGGTGGCGAGCTTTCTCGGCTGTTCGCCCTACCAGTTCGCCATCCGCTCCAGCCGGATCGGCTTCGCCGGCCAGCGGGTCATTCGCGAAACAACCGGTACCGAGATCCCGCCCGACTACCACAAGTCGCGCAGCGCCCTCCGGCGGGGACATATCCAGGGCGTCTGGGACCGCCGCGACTTCAGGAAAAACCTGCATAAGGTCCTGCAGACCATGGGCAGCCCCAATCTCTATTACAGGTAGCACTTGACGCTCAACGCATCCTGTGCTAAAGAGAGGTCGATTTCTTTCACCCCGCCACATCAGGGCCGTTAGCTCAGTCGGTAGAGCAGTTGACTCTTAATCAATTGGTCCGGAGTTCGAGTCTCCGACGGCCCACCAATAAAATCAAGGGCTTATGCGTTATGTATAAGTCCTTTTTTCATGTAAAATTTATTTTTTAACCCTTTTTTTAACCTATCAAGCTCGCGCTTGAACCAAAAAATCCGCAGTCAAAAAAAGTTTTCTCTCGAAAAAACAAGATAATGTTCCATAACTCCCTTTTCCGAAGTCGGGCGGGGGGTTGGCCCAGCTCGTCACTGTCACGGGAGTTTGTCTGTAGTAATTTTGTTGCGATAAGTTGAAATTTTCGGTGGAGGGGAACGGCGGTGGGATTCGTATTATCCCTTGCTGGTCGGTTTCCAAGATGAAATGTTTGTCTTGTTGTTTATTGTTTCAAATCTTTCTATTTTTCCAACTTGGGAAATGTCAATGTCCATCAATACTCCTGATTTGTTTTTTATTATTATAGAATCTCCTTGTCTTTTCATACTTTCACAGTCAATCTTGCCTCCATTATTTAAGTGAATTATATATTTCAGATATACAATATCTTTTTTTTCTTTACTTTTTATACTTGAGATCGGTTTCGTTTCATT
>JALHJD010000532.1:848-1238 GCA_022837185.1 Desulfobacteraceae bacterium | reverse complement strand
GGTCTGCCGCCCCCTGCCCTTTGTCCGCCAGCCCCGCCCGGCGGATTGCTTCGTTGATCACCAGCGCGGACATGTCGTCGGCCCGCAGATGGGTAAACCACGAGCTCTTTCCGGCCTTGGCAATGCCCGTCCGGACGCTCTCAACCAAATAGATGTCTCTCATATGTTCATTCTCCTGAAGGAATTATTGACGATTTTCCTGAAAGGGGCGGAGTGCGCCCCCGCCCCTTCAAACCTGACAGCCTACAGCCTTTTCTTAACTGACCACCAGCGCCTCTTCGGGGCAGGTGAGGACCGTGTCCTCCTCGCTCCGGATGAGCGCGGCGAGCATCGGAGCGTTGGGCAGAATGTTGTTGGCGTAATACCGGGCGGAAGCGATCTTGCCCGCGT
>JALHJD010000532.1:0-822 GCA_022837185.1 Desulfobacteraceae bacterium | reverse complement strand
TAGTTTCCGTCGCCGGGTTTGAGGCCCTGCGACTTCTTTGCGGCGATGAGGGCCTGATCGAGCAGGCACATCGCCACGTACACCTGGGCAAAGACGAACAGCGCCCTCTGGGCGTAAAGCGGAATGAGCCGGCGCTTATGTTCCATGTCGGCCCACCAGGCGCTGTAAATCGCCTGGACCTCTTCCGCGGCGGCAAAGGCGGCGGCCAAATTCTTCATCTCTTTTTCAAATCCTTCAGCATTCTGGTTGGCTGCGATAAAGGCCCGGATGTCCTGCATCCAGGCGGCGAAAGGCGCGCCCTCTTTCATCCGCATTTTCCGGCCGATGAGGTCGTTGGCGTGGATGAACGACGTTCCCTCCCAGATGGTGAGGATCTTGGAATCGCGCAGGTACTGTTCGACGGGATATTCCTGCGTATAGCCCACGCCGCCCAGCACCTGGATGGCCTGGGCGACCACGCCTAAGGAAGCCTCCGAGCCGTAGCACTTGACGATGGGCGTGAGGATTTCCGCAAACGACGAGTAGAGTTTGGCTTTCTCCCTGTCGGAGGAGTTGCTTTCGATGTCGAGGTAGTAAAACCCCCGGAAGATCATGGCCCGGATGCCTTCCACGTGCGCCTTCATGTCCAGAAGCATGCGGCGGATGTCTTCATGCTTGATGATGGGCACCCGTTCGGCGTTTTTTATGCCGAACGGTCTTCCCTGGATGCGCTCGGTGGCGTACTGGGAGGCGAAGCAGTAGGCGGCCGCGCCCTGCGTGTTGGCGTTGTGCCCCGTGCCGATCCGGGATTCGTTCATCATATGGAACATCATGGCCAGGCCC
>JALHJD010000215.1 GCA_022837185.1 Desulfobacteraceae bacterium | reverse complement strand
TCATCCTCGATGACACCGCCAATGAATTCGATCCGGCCTCGCCGCAGTTCGGGGAGAAGTTCGCCCCGCCCTGGCTGCCTGTCGCCATCCGGGACTGGACGGGGAGGATGATCGGCTCCACCTATTCCGATGAATACGGGACCTACAATGTCCTGGTCCCCTCGACCTACACCAACAGCCTGCCGCAGCCCAGCGGCATGTCGCCCAACATGCTGACCGCCTGCATGAACGATCCGGAGGCGGATATCGATCCACTGACGTCATTACCGCGGGGATTTTTCAACCCGCAGTATTCGACCTTCTGCTACACCTTCCAGTACATGCCGGGCACCACCACCTACCTCGACACCCCGGTGGTGCCGGTGGCGGCGTTTGCCGGGCCGGACCAGTTCCCCCTCGACTGCGCCCTGCCGGACGGGACCCCGCGGATCCATTCCGTCACCACGTCCGATTCAGATGTCGGACCGTACCTGACCACCGACAACGGCACCGTAACCATCAACGCCCTCGGCACGGTCCAGGTCCCCAACCCGGCCTACGACGGGGTGGGCGGCACCCAGCCCCGGACCATAGCGCGTGACTTCGGCTTCGGCGGCACGGTGGGGACGGTGGAAATCATTGATTCCAACGGACTGTCTTATCCGCTGACTATTGATCCGGCTGACTGGACCGCCACCGCAATCACCGCTACTGTTGCCGGCGGGACGCCGACCGGCACGCTGGTCGTGACCCGCGGGGACAACACCAGGTCGTCGGTCAACGGGGTCACCGTCCAGATCGGCCTGCGGCCCGGAGCGAACATGGTGCCGGTGACCGGGCCCAGTGCCCCCAACGTGTTCCCCGGCGCCATCCAGACGGCCATTGATAATGCCAACCCCAACGACCTGATCCTGGTCGGCGAGGGTGAGTACAATGAATTCATCATCATGTGGAAGCCGGTCCAGTTGCAGGGGGCGGGCGAAGGGACGCTGATCAACGCGGTCAAGGCGCCGCCCGACAAGCTGGCCGCCTACCGCCTTCGCCTGGAGCAGCTCCTCACCAACGGCGATTTTGACCTGCTACCCGGTCAGCTGGCCGGTTTCCGTCCGGGCGTCATGGCCGAACCCTTCTCCTCGGAAGAGGGAGCGGGCGTGCTGGTGGTGGCCAAGGCGCCTCCGCCCCTGACTGATCCGCCCACCGATCCCGACCCGAAAAGCTTTGACCTCCCGGACAACCAGGGGGCCAGGATCGACGGCTTTACCATCAGGGGAGCGGACACCGGCGGCGGGGTCGTGGTCAACGGCTATGCCGATTACCTGGAGATCTCCAACAACCTGATCATCAACAACAACGGTTTCTTCAACGGCGGCATCCGGGTGGGCCATCCGTTCCTGACCACCCAGGACGCGGAAGGCGTTGTTACCCGCACCGACGCGGACAACGACTTTGTCCGCATCAGCAACAACCAGATTTCCCTGAACGGGGGCTTTGACGGCGCCGGCGGCGGCGTCTCCCTCTACAACGGCTCGGACAGTTACGACGTGGCCGCCAACTTCATCTGCGGCAACTTCACCCTGGGGGACGGGGCGGGCATCGGCCACCTGGGCCTGAGCGACAACGGGGTGATCCGGGATAACACCATCCTTTTCAATGAAAATTTCAATCAACTGGTGACCGTCAACGGCGGCGGCATTTCCGCCTCCGGCCAGGCGCCCATAGGCTGCGCGGTCAATCCGGACACCGGGGTGCCCGATCCCGCCTGTCTGGCCGATCCGAACCGGAACCTTTCCCCGGGGGCCGGTTCGGTCGCCATCGAGCGCAACCGCATCCAGGGCAACTCCGCCGGGGTCGGCGACGGGGCCGGCATCAGGCTGAGCCGGATCAACGGCCAGGATGTCGCCGCCAGCCCTGAAGACGACACGTCATGGTACACCGTGGACATCATCAACAACATGATCGTCAACAATGTCGCGGCCCTGGCCGGCGGCGGCATTTCCATCCGGGACGGGCTGCGGGTCGACATCCTCCACAACACCATTGCCCGCAACGACAGCGCGGCCACGGCCGGCGAGGCGTTTACCCCCGGTTCGCCGTCCCAGTCCAATCCCCAGCCGGGGGCGGGCATCGTTTCCCGGGAGCACAGCCTGGAACTGGCCACGTTCCTGCCCGCAGGCGAAGAACTCTTTTCCGACCCGGTTCTGGTCAACAACATCATCTGGCAGAACAGGCAGTTTTATTTCCTGCTCAATGATACCGATCCGGCCAACGTTCTCTACGGCCTCTGCCCGGATATCGACAATATCGGTCTCGGCTGCGGGACAACGCCGGTGTTCAGCGACCTGGGCGTCATTCCAGCCGCCCTCGGTTCGCTTGATCCAGGCAATTCCCTGGTGACCGATACCGGCAGCGACCCGCTGTTCTTTGCCGAATACTTCAACGGCAACCGGCAGTCCACCATCACCATCCCGGAGACCACCACGGCCATAGCCCCGACGGTGGCCTTTGACGAAGGCGGCAACTTCATCCGCCTGCGCTACGGCCCCCTGACCCAGACCAGGCTGGATACCGGCCTGCCGTACGGCGACTATCATATCTATGCCGATTCTCCCGCCGCCGATGCCGGTGTTGACATTGGGGTCACCGATGACTTTGACGGCGATGTGCGGCCTTGGGGCGACGGATTCGATATCGGCGCCGACGAAACGGATCCCGACGGCCCGACAGCCCCGCCGCCGCCGGCCCCGGCGGCGGCCCCGCAGGCGGCCCTGCTGACCTGGACCCCCGACAAGCAGGGGAATCCGGTAGATCTTGCCGCCATGGGATCGATCAACAGTTCCCTGGCCCCGCAAGCAGGTGGGCTGGAAACCGTCCTTCCCGTTTCCGCGGGCAATTCCGGCGGGTCGGGCAGCGCGGCCCTCAGTTCCGACGAACAGGCGGCGTCCGCGGCCGGCAGCCCCTCAGGCAGGTCGGGCGGCGGCGCGCGGGTCATCGTCGAGGAAAGACCGGCCCAGGGTGCCGGGGACCGTGATGCGAGACCGGCAACAGCCTATTCCGCCAACACCGGCCGGACCGCGGAGGACTCCTATCGTCCCTCGGGAGCGGATGTGCTCGCGGGAACAGACATGCCGCCCGAGGATCAAGGGGCCTTCGAGCCGCAGGCGGACCTGGCCGGCCAGGATGAGGCCGGCAGCGACCTCGTTGCCGAAGTGAGCGGCCGGGCTCCGATTGGAGAAAACGCTCCGCTGACCGCAACGGCATCCCCGGACCAGGAAGCCGGGATCGTTCCGGCCGGGGAACAGACCAGTCAGGTTGAACAACAGGAGGGGCAGGCGGACCGCGAGCGCCCGGCCTTGGCAAAGGTTCTTCCGCTTGCCTCCCTCATCGTCCTGGCGCTGGGAGGGCTGCTTTTCTTTGCCGTTCTTCAGCCGCGGGCACGAAAAAAGACGGCGCAACCGAGGAGGGACGATATATGAACAGCGGACTTCGATTTGCATGGCAGGTTGTGTTCCTGGGCGGTGTGCTCTTCGCCGCCCAGACGGCCGGCGCCGGCGTCCTGGTGCAGTGCCCCGGGGACACGAACGGCTCGGCAAGCTGGGAGGGCGATGAAAATCAACCGGACAAAACCAAGTGCATGCACCTGAGCGGCGGGGACGGATTCGTCACCATGGCCGACGGGACATCGCAGTACATTTTCGGCTTTGCCGACCTCACCGGCAAGCCGTCCATTGGACCGAACGGCGAGGACCTGGCCAGCCAGGTCCTGGAGGAAGGAATACTGGCGGCAACCTTTCCGGCCCCGCCCATTGTCCTGGACGAGGGCGATGAATTCTACCTCACCCTGACCAACGTCGGCATGATGATGCGGCCCGACCTCTTTGATCCCCATACCGTCCATTATCACGGCTTTCCCGAAGCGGCCTCGATTTTTGACGGCCTGCCGGAATCGGCCATCGCCATCAATATGGGATCAAGCCTGACCTACTATTACAAGGTCCTTGAGCCGGGCACCTTCATGTACCACTGCCATGCCGAGGCCACCGAGCACATGCAGATGGGCATGCTCGGCAACCTCTATGTCCGGCCGGCCCAGGACGGAGAGGTGTACAACTACCAGGGGAAGAATTACTCGCAATTTGCCTACAACGACGGCGACGGCTCAACGGGCTACGATGTGGATTACCCGATCCAGATCGGCTCCTTTGACTCCAACTTCCACGGGGCCAGCATAGACGTTCAGCCCCTGCCCTTTGCCCTGATGAAGGACGATTACCCCATGCTCAACGGCCGTGGCTACCCGGACACGGTTGATCCCGACCCGCTGCCGGCACCCGAGGAAAACGGCTTCAAGCCGTCTCAACTGGAGAGCGCCCTTATCACCGCCGAGCCGGGACAGCGGGTGCTGCTGCGCATCTCCAACCTCAATGTCACCCGCTTCTACACCTTGGGGACCCTGGGGGTGCCGATGCTGGTGGTGGGCAAGGACGCCAAGCTGCTGCGCGGCCCGGACGGCAAGGACCTGTACTACAGGACAAATTCCGTCACCGTCGGCGGCGGCGAATCCTATGACGCGATTCTGGAAATTCCGCCTACCGCGGCGCCGGGGACAAGGTATTTTCTCTACACCACCAATTTGAACTACCTGAGCAACAACATGGAAGAGTTCGGCGGCATGATGACCGAAATCAGGATCAATTAGGGAAGGGACCGTCATGAATACACACCTTGCACTTGCTTCATTGCGGCTGACCGCAGCCGCCGTCCTGGTTCTCATCCTGTCCGCGGCAGGGGCCGCGGCGGCGATCGACGGCATTACCGGGCCGACCTTTCAGCTGAGCGCTTCCACCGGCTATGTCAGCACCCCGGACGGCGGCAGCTACCTGATCTGGGGCTACGCCGCCGAGGGAGGACTCGCCCAGTATCCGGGTCCGACCCTGATCGTCAACCAGGGCGACACGGTCAGGATAACCCTGACCAACAATCTGAGCGTGGCCGGCGGCGGGCCGGTCCCCAATGTCTCCATGTTTTTTCCGGGACAGCGGGTGGTCGTCGACCAGGCCGACCGGGGGGTGGCGGGGGTTCTCACCAGTGAGGCTGTTCCCGGCGGCACCGTGACCTACCAGTTTGTTGCCGCTCATCCCGGC
>JALHJD010000214.1:1827-6991 GCA_022837185.1 Desulfobacteraceae bacterium | reverse complement strand
CCGCGTCGCGCACCGCCTGTTGGAACAGGTCTTCGGGCACCTCGCCCTCCGCGCCGGGAATCATGATCTGCGCGCCTGGGCGCGGGCGGGAGTCGGCGTCGGCGCGCGCGAGGTTGTTGTACGCTGCCGTCAGGATCACCTCAAGCGCGACCTCATACTGCGCGGCGATCTCGGCCACGCTTTCGCTGCCGGAGGCGACGTGCAGCACGCCATCGACCGGCGGGATCGTCAGTTCCTGGCCGATGGCGAGCAGGTGCACGTCGGTCAGGGTGTCCTGGTTGGCCCAGAACAGGCTCTCCGGGCGCAGGTCGAAGTAGGCCGCAATGCCGAACACCGTGTCGCCCGGCTGGACCTCCTCCGTATCCATGAAGACGATCCTGCCGGTTATTTCCCGGGTGCCGACGTGAACCCGTACCAGGGACCTGTTTTTCAGCTTGGCCGGATTGGACTCCAGGTAGTGAAAGCGGGCGTCAAGCAGGGTGGAATTGACCAGGCTGCCTGGCGCCGCGGCCATGTCGCCCCGATTGATCTGTTCTTTTTCCACACCCTGGAGATTGATGGCGGTCCGGTGGCCGGCCTCGACCAGTTCCACATCCTTGCCGTGCACCTGGATGCCCCGTATTTTCGCCTTGACCAGGGAGGGATAAAACTCGATTTCCTCGCCCACGCCAATTCTGCCGTCCATGGAGGACCCGGTGATGACGGTGCCGAAGCCCTTCATGGAAAAGACACGGTCGACGGCCAGCCGGAACGGTCCGAATTCTTCATGCACGGGAAGGGCGCGGACCTTGTCGTCGATGAGCTGCACCACCCGGTCGATTCCTTCACCGGTTACGGAGGAGACGGCGACCATCGGCGCGTTTTCCAGGAACGTGTTCATGAAGTGCTCCCGGACGTCTTCTTCGACCATTTCCAGCCATTCCTCGCTGACCATATCCTTTTTGGTCAGTACAATGATGCCCTCGTCAATGCCGAGCAGCTGGCAGATTTCGAAATGTTCCCGGGTCTGGGGCATGACACCCTCGTCGGCGGCGATGACAAAGACGACCAGGTCCATGCCGGCGGCGCCGGCGACCATGTTGCGGACGAACTTTTCGTGGCCCGGCACATCGACGATGCCGATGCGGCGGCCGCTGGGCAGGTCAAGGTAGGCGAAGCCCAGTTCAATGGTGATCCCCCGCTCTTTTTCCTCCTTGAGACGATCGGTGTCGATACCGGTCAGGGCGCGGATCAGGCTGGTTTTGCCGTGATCCACATGTCCCGCGGTGCCAAGTATGATTTCACGCATGGTTCAGTGCTCTCTGCCTGATAGGAAAGGAGTGACGGAGCGGTTCTCTTATGGAAAACCGTTGTGCAGGAAGGGATTTGCCCTGGCCTCTTCACCAATGGTCGACCGGTTGCCTTCGTAGCCGTGCCCCGGCCAGACGATGGTGTCGCCGGGCAGGACAAGCAGCCGGGTGCGGATGGAGTTCAGCAGTTCCCGGGTCGATCCCCCGGGAAAGTCGGTCCGTCCGACTCCGCCGGTAAAGAGGGTGTCCCCGGTAAAGCAGTGCGGTTTGGAGTAGAGGCAGATGCCGCCGGGGGTGTGGCCCGGGGTATGGATCACCTGCAACTGCTCACGGCCGAACTGAATGACGTCCCCATGGTCAACCAGCCTGTCGGGCCGGGGCGACTCGGGCAGCCCGAGAATGGAAAAGTATTCCTGCACCTCGGGCTGCCAGAAAAAGGCCGCGTCCTCTCTGTGCATGATGATCTCGGCCCCGGTCTTCTCCCGCAGGGGGCCGTTGCCGCAGACATGATCGGGATGGCCGTGGGTGGCGACAAGATAGCGGACGGAGGCGTTGAGCCGGGCGCACCGGTCCAGTATCCTCTCCTCTTCGCCGCCGGGATCAATGATCACGGCCTGCCCGGTTTCCTCGCAGGTGAGGATATAACAGCACACCTGCATCATTCCGACGGTCAGTTGTTCTACCTGCATGCGATCATTTTCCCGGCTGTGTGCAAGGCACGTTTGACGTGGAGGGACACGATACCGGCACGGCTCAACAGTCGCACTTGTCGGGGTCGCACCCGCCGGGTCCACAGGCGCAGTCTGACCCCAGGGGGTTGATTGTTTTCAGATGGACGGGGGTGGTGGCCGGCAGGCGCAGGGCCACCGCGTCGATGATGGCGCTGAACGCACTGGTCGCCGGGGTGTCGTCGCCGGACGAGAGATAGGGCTCGCCCGTATCGCCCGCGATGACGACCCGGGGGTCCATGGGCACGCGTCCCAGGAAGGGGAGATCAAACTCGCGGGCAACCTGTTCGCCGCCGCCGGAGCTGAAAATATCCACGGTCTTTTCGCAGTGCGGGCAAACGAAACCGGACATGTTCTCCACCACCCCGAGGACCGGCATATTGAGGGTCCGGCAGAAATTGATGGACTTCCTGACATCTGCCAGGGCGACGGACTGGGGCGTGGTAACAATCAGGGCATGGACGTTTTTTATGGTCTGGGCCACGGAGAGCGGTTCGTCTCCCGTGCCGGGCGGCGCGTCAACAATCAGATAATCGAGCTCGCCCCAGTCCATGTCGGCCACAAACTGCCGTATGGCCTGTATTTTCAGGGGGCCGCGCCAGATTATGGCTTCATCACGGTTTTTCATCATATATTCAAGAGATACGACCTTGAGCTTATTGTTGTACATGAGGGTTGGGACAAGATCGCCCGGATTTTTCGGAGGTACCAGGGGATCGGTGAGGTTGAGCATTCTGATGACATCCGGTCCGTGCAGATCGACATCCATCAGGCCCACCATGAATCCCTTGTCTGCAAGACCCAGGGCCAGGTTGACCGCGACCGTGGATTTGCCGACCCCGCCCTTGCCGCTCATGACCAAAATTTTGTTCTTGATTTTGCCAAGGGATCTGGTGATGGCGATCTCCTGTTGCGCGAGGGCGGCCTGCGCCGCTGTGTCGCTGCCTTTTTGCTGGGACCCGCAGGAAGATTTCTGTTCGGGGTTGCACGATTTGCATGATTCAGACATGGGAATTTCTCCGTATATGAGGAAAATGAATGAAAGGATGGCTGAGTATCACGACATACTGTAATTCCGGGAGCCTGAAAAGCAAAGAAAAAATGTCCCGGCCGGAGATCCCGGGCGGATTCCCCCCGGGGAAAGCGGGCGATGCGGGGAAAATCCGGCAAATATTTTGACAATTATCGGAAATCATGTCAATAATTCAAGCGGTCGTGTCTTTTCACGTTTTTCCGTGCCGGGTCAGGCTGAACCATTCAACAATTGTCGCCAAGCGGTCATGCTGCAATCGAAATCCCTTCCCTTTCTGGTCGTTGTCGCCGTTGCGGCGGTCGTCTTTCTGCCCGTTTATATTCTGACCTACCTGTATCCGTCCATAGACAAACTGCTCATACAGGATGCGGAACATCATGCCCGGAGCGTGGCCAGCCATTTTTCCCTTCACCTGGACGCGGCCGGAGAACATCTTCGCTACCGGGATATTACCCCGGAACTGAAACAGGAGATTGCCCTGACGGTCAGCAATTTTTCCCTGGAGAAACTGAAGGTGTTTTCCGCAACGGGGGAGATACTTTTTTCAACGGCTCCCGAAGAAATCGGCCAGGTCAACGATCAGGACTATTTCAGAAGCGTCGTCATGCGCGGCAAGAATTTCACCAAGATGGTGCGCAGGAATACCAGTACCCTTGAAGGCCGGACGGTGACGCGGGACGTCATCGAAACGTATGTACCGATATTCGGCCGGGACCGGGTAGTCGGTGCCTTTGAAATATATTATGACATTACCGAACTCAGGGAAATGTTCGGCAATCTTATCCATCGCTCAACCATTGTCATTTACGGAGTTTCCATTCTGCTGATCACCTCCCTGCTGATCAGCCTGTTTATCCTGTCCAAAAACATATCTGCGCGCCTCCGGACCGAGAAGGCCCTTGTCGAGCGGGAAAAGGAACTGGAGGGCCTGGTCGGGCAGCGGACGGCCGAACTTTCCGCGGCCAGCCTGCAGATGGAGGAGGACAGCAGAAAAAGATGGGAAATTGAGCAGGATCTCCGTGTTTCCGAGGAAAGATATCGGGCCCTGGTTGAAATGGCCGGGGACGCGATTTTTGTCGCCGATGCCGACTCAGGCCTCATCACCGACGTCAACAGAAAGGCAACGGAACTTGTCGGCCGCAGGGCTCCGGAGACCGTCGGCCGGCACCTCCTGTCCCTGCACCCTGTTGATGAAGGCGGCCTGTACGCGGAACTGGTGAAAAACAATTATTCGGCCCTGCCTTCCGATACCCCGCTGTACGTCCAGCACAGCAGCGGCCGCAGAATTCCCGTTGAAATTTCCTCTGCCATCCTTGCCCACGGAGACCGCAGACTGCTCCTGGCGATATTCCGCGATATTACCCGGAGAATGAAGATCGAGGAGGAACTGCGGAAAGCGGAGCGGCTCCGGACGGCTTCGCTCCTTGCCGGCGGAATAGCGCATGATTTCAATAACCTGTTAACCGCGATACAGGCTAATGTTTCCATGGCCCAGCAGGAAGCGGCCGACAGCGGGACCATCGGCAAGCGGCTGCAGGGAATTGAAGAGGCGGTCGATCGGGCCAGGGGAATGACCCGACAGCTGCTGAGCTTCGCCAAGGGAGGACGGCCGGTCAGTAAGCCCGTCCGCCTTGGCGCGATTATCCGGGACTCGGCGGCTTTCGTTCTGCAGGGCTCCGGCGTTAAGTGTGACTGGGAGATCGCGGCGGATCTGTGGCCGGTCAATGGTGATGCGGATCAGATCAGCCAGGTGATCAGCAACATTGTCATCAATGCGTCCCAGGCCTTGCAGGGAAGCGGCGTATGCCGGATCAGGGGAGAAAACGTCACGGTCGGGGAAGGCGACCGGCTGGACCTGCCGCCGGGCAGATACATCCGGATAGACATCAGGGATGAGGGGCCGGGAATTTCCGAGGATAAGCTTGACAGGATTTTTGAACCATTTTATACCACCAAACCACAGGGCACCGGACTGGGACTGAGTTCGGCCCAAGCCATTGTCCGGCAGCATGAGGGGCGGATCCGGGTCGAATCCAGGGCCGGGGAGGGAACGACCTTTTCCGTTTTTCTGCCCGCGGTCCCCGGACTGCCCGCGGAAAACGGGGCTGAGGGCG
>JALHJD010000214.1:0-1818 GCA_022837185.1 Desulfobacteraceae bacterium | reverse complement strand
GGTCATGGATGATGAGGCCATGATCCGGGACACGGCCGCCAATCTGCTGGACTTTTTCGGCTATGAAGTTGATACCGCCGCGGACGGCGAGACGGCGGTGCGGATGTACAAGGAAGCCCTTGCCGGGGCAAGGCCCTATGCAGCGGTGATCCTGGATCTGACGGTGTCCGGAGGCATGGGGGGAAAAGAAGCGGCCAGGCTGCTGCGGGAGATCGATCCGGGCGCCCGGATCATCGTTTCCAGCGGCTATCATACCGATCCCGTCATGGCCAGTCCTCGGGAGTACGGTTTTGACGGGGCGGTTGCCAAACCCTACCGGATGGACGAACTGGGGAAGGCCGTCAGGGCGGTCCTTTCCGGGAGGGCATAACTTTCTTTCCTCTGCCCGCAACGACCGGCGGAGAACTCATCATCAAGGAAACGGGTTGAATCGATATGAAAACTGAATGCGACCAGTGCGGGACCTGTTGTGCAAAGGGCGGACCGGCCCTCCATGTGGAAGATATCTCCCTGATCAGAAGCGGATTGCTCTCCATTGACGACCTGGTGACGATCCGGGAGGGAGAAATCGTTCTCCAGTCCGATACGGGAAAACCGGAGACAACGGAAGTGGAACTGATCAAGATACAGGGCCTGGGCGGAGACTGGTGCTGCCGCTTTCTGGATCCGGGCACGCGGACCTGTACCGTTTATGAAAACCGGCCTCTGGCCTGCCGTCTCCTGGAATGCTGGAATCCCGATGCCGCCCTGGAGATAAGCGGGAAAAAACTTCTCAGCCGTTTTGACATCATCGCCGCGGACGACCCGTTGCTGGAGCTGCTCAGGTTCTATGATCAACAGCTTGCCCTGCCGGACATGGTTGAAGTCAGGGTACGGCTGAATTCCGAGGAGCAGAGGGAAAGCACGCTCGCCGAACTGCGGGAGCAGGTTGAACGGGACCTGCTGTTCAGGGCGCTGGCGGTGGACAGGTTCGCCTTTCCGGTGGAAAGGGAGCTGTTTTATTTCGGCCGGCCCCTCTTTCACCTGCTTGCCCCCCTGGGCGTGGCCATGACGGAATCGCCCGAAGGGATCGCCCTGCACTTCGAGGAGCAGTAGGTCCCATCCGGTCGCCGAAGCTGCGTCCGGGGTCAGGCGCCCGGCCGTCACTTTCCTCCCCGGGCTGTGTCTGAAAAGATGCATTTCACCGCCGGCACTGTGGTAATTCTTTGAATATTCCTTTCTTTTTATTATAAGGTATAATCTGCCCGCCGGTGGCCAAAGAACTTCCTGCGGCCATCAGCATGAAATAAACGGCAGAGCCCGGCCCCGGTCAATGGCTGGAATGACGGCCGGAAAGCATCCTGAATGGAGGACGTCGTGGATCCGTTAAGCCGAAAATTATTGAAGGAACTTGAGGAAATGCAGGAGCGGACAGGCCGCATGCTCAGGAACATGTCCATGGCACGGCTGGTGTCGCTGCAATCCGGGGGCTGGCAGCCTCCTGCCGACATTTACGAGTCCGAGCAGGAATATTATGTCTATTTTGACCTTGCCGGGGTGGACCCCCAGTCCTTTTCGGTCATGGTTGAAGGGCATCAGTTGCGGGTCCACGGGAAAAGACACCTGCCGCCCCACAGATCCATTGCCTGCATTCATCAGCTTGAAATCGAGCTGGGCCCGTTCGACCGCACCATCACCCTGCCGGGAACCGTGGATATTGACGCCGTCACCTCATCCTACACCAACGGCATCCTGACGGTCACCCTGCCGAAAAAGGTCAACAGGGACAAAATCAATATCGAAATCTCCATGGGAGAAGAATAATGGAACAAGAACAGC
>JALHJD010000213.1 GCA_022837185.1 Desulfobacteraceae bacterium | reverse complement strand
CCGATCCAGTTCCTGCGGAAGTTCAAAATGATTCCGGTGGCGACCCCGGCCGAATCCTATATCGCCCTGGCCGAACCCCTCCACTTTCAACAGGTTGACGACCTGCAGCGGATTCTCAACTGGGAAGGGATGAAAATGGTCCTGGCGCCGCAGGAGGAAATTTTCAAGGCAATCAACCACTGTTACGACCGCAGCAGCCAGAACCGGGCGGACCAGGTCATGCAGGACATGGATGTCGAAGACCCGGAAGCGATCATTTCCGAAATCGAGGAAACCGCCGATCTGCTCGACGATACCAGCGACGCCCCGGTCATCAAGCTGGTCAACCTGATGCTGGCCCAGGCTGTTCGCGACAATGCCAGTGACATCCACATTGAGCCGTACCAGGATATGGTCAAGATCCGCAAACGGGTCGACGGCATCCTCTACGACATGTACACCCCTCCGACCCGCGTCAAATCCAAGCTGGTGTCCCGGATCAAAATAATGGCCAAGCTTGATATCGCGGAAAAGCGGCTGCCCCAGGACGGGAGGATAGAAATCCGCATCGCCGACCGCAATGTGGACATACGGGTTTCCACCCTTCCTACTTCCTTTGGGGAGCGGGTGGNNNNGTCGCAAAGGGACCTGAACATCTTCCTCAAGCTGATCAAGGCCCCGCACGGCATTATTCTGGTCACCGGGCCCACCGGCAGCGGCAAGACGACCACCCTGTATTCGGCCTTGAGCATCCTCAATAAGCCCGATATCAACATCATCACCATCGAGGATCCGGTCGAGTACCAGATCAAGGGGATCAGTCAGGTCCAGGTCAACCCGAAGATCGACCTCACCTTTGCCAACGGCCTGCGGACAATCGTCCGGCAGGACCCTGATATCATCCTGGTCGGCGAAATCAGGGACCTGGAAACCGCCGAAATTGCCATCCAGTCGGCCTTGACCGGCCACCTGGTTTTTTCCACCCTGCACACCAACGATGCCGCCAGCGCCGTGACCAGGCTGATCGACATGGGAGTGGAGTCGTTCCTTGTTTCCTCGTCGGTCAACGCGATCCTGGCCCAGCGGCTGGTCCGCAAGATTTGCAGGCATTGTTCGGAAGAGTTTGTGCCGGGCAGGGAATATCTTGCCCAGGTCGGGCTGCTGCCCGAGGATCTGGGGGACAGACCGTTATTCAGGAGCAAGGGATGCAACGAATGCCTGAATACCGGCTACCAGGGGCGGATCGGCATCTTTGAGCTGATGGTGATGAATGATGACCTGAAAAATTTTATTCTGACAACGTCCGATTCGAACCAGATCCAGCGCATGGCCCTGTCCAGCGGCGAAATGATCACCCTGCGCCAGGACGGCCTGCAAAAGGTGATGGCCGGGCTGACCACCATCGAGGAGGTGTACCGGGTGACCTGACCCCGGTGTTTCCCCGGAGATCGGCCTCATCTGATCAGCTGATTCATCTCGAAAATCGGCAGCAGAATGGAGAGGACGATAAAGAGCATCATCACCCCCATGAACAGGATCATGAAGGGTTCGATGAGGGAAGTCAAGGCCTTGATTTTGGTTTCAACTTCTTTTTCGTAGCTGTCCGCGACCTTGAAGAGCATCGATTCCAGGGTGCCGCTCTGCTCGCCCACGGCGATCATCTGCACCATCATCGGCATGAACCATCTGCTGTCCCGGAGCGTCCGCGAAAGTGATCCTCCCTTTTCCAGTTCCTCTGTGGCCGCGTCAATGACCTCGGCCAGCAGGACATTGTTGAAGATGTTCTGGACTATTTTCAGCGACGTCACAAGCGGAACGCCCGATTGCAGGAGGCTGCCCAGGGAGCGCCCGACCCGGGCCCCGGCGATCCTGATGTTCAGGTCTCCGAGCAGGGGAAAGGTCAGTTTGAAGCGGTCCCAGATTCTTCGCCCTTTCGGCAGTTGAATGGCAAAGCGGATGGCCAGGAGGATGCCGGCCAGCGCCAGCGCCAGCAGCCACCAGTATCTGCCGAGGAAATTACTCACGTTGATCAGGATGATCGTCGGCAGGGGCAGGGCTTCCTGGGATTCGGCAAATACCTCGGTAATATTCGGGACGACGAGGGTCAGCAGGAGAAAGAGGATCACTATGCCGACCAGGGAGAGAATAACGGGATAGATGAGGGCGACGCTCACCCGGGATTTCAGCGCCTGCTGATTTTCACCGAATTCGGCGAGCTGATCCAGGACAATATCAAGGGAACCGGAGGCCTCGCCCGCTTTGACCATATTGACGTAGATCTTGGAAAAAAGGGCCGGATGTTCACCCAGGGCCGAGCTGAAGGAGTTCCCTTCGTTCACGGAATCCTTGAGCTGGGCGATGATTTTTTTCAGGGTCTGATTGGAAGTCTGCTGGATGAGGCCGTTCAGGGCCGGCACCAGCGGAATGCCCGCACCGAGGAGGGTTGCCAGTTGTCTCGTTGCGACATGGATTTCCTGCTGTTTGACCCGCTGGAAGAGGGGGAGGGTCAGGGCCATGCGTTCCGCTTTTTTTCGTGAGGCGGGTTCGGATTCGCGAATATCCACCGGGTAGTTGCCCGCGTGCCTGATTTTCTGCCGGGCGGCTGCCTGACTGTCGGCGTCGATTATTCCTTTCAGCTTTTTTCCGGCCTTGTCAAGGGCTGTATATTCGTAAACCGGCATTGTCGGACACTCGCTGTACAGGTTTGCGGAACAGGGAGCCGCGGGCGGAACCCCCTGCATTATACCGGCTGCCGGTACCCATGGAAATAAAAACTTCCCGGGCGGGCCGGAAAAATGGCCGCCCGGCCGTTCAACCGTTGCACCGTACAGTTGATATGATATGATGGTGCGGGAAGATTGGCGGCATGCCTGACGGGATGCCGAAAAAGGAGGGAGGGCATGAAAATATCCATCGAATATTGCAGCAGATGAAGTTACAGGCCCCGGGCCTCCGGTCTGGAGGAGGAGCTGAAAAAAGAGTTGGGACAGGATGTCGACGTGGAGCTGATCGCCGGATCAAACGGCATATTTGATGTCAGGGTGGACGGCCGGGTGGTTTTCTCCAAGCGGGAAGCGGGTCGTTTCCCCGACGCGGAAGATATCCTCTCCCGGCTCCGCTGAAGAGGAGGGGAATCGGGTTTGGGGAAGCCGTTCAGGCCGTGCCGGGAGCAGCGGGAGTTATTTGGGCGTCGGATTCCGCCGGCTGAAGGCAAGGAAGTTTTCCACAAGCCTGCGGCTTTCCTCCGGCCGGGATTCCAGAAAATTGATGAAATGTATGATCCGGTCGATAATCGCCTGGGGGGCCGCATGCTCAACCCTGCAGGCTCCCTGTTCCGCCGTTTCCTCGTCGATGCCGAGCACCTCGACAAAAAACTGTTTGAGGGCATTGTGCCGCCGGATCACGTCCAGGGCCGCTTTGCGGCCGTTGTTCGTCAGCGTGATGGCCTCGTACGGCGCATAGTTGATAAGTCCTTTTCTGGCCAGGGAGCGCAGGGCTTCGGTAACCGATGCGCCGCTGACATCGAGGCGGGCGGCGATATCCTTGCTGCGGGCTGTCTGTTTCTCGGCGATGATGTTGTATATGGCCTCGATATAGTCCTCGAGGCTGGCGCTGAGATCAAATGACTGCGGCATGCTGTTCCATTGCTGTCCGCTGCGATACCTGGCCGATACCGTTGCGGGGCTGCGTATTTTCGAGGATAATGCAAAAGATACCTGTTGCCGTCTGGACCGTCAAGGACATTATTCTTTCTCCATGCGGGCCGGGGGGCATGTGGTGGTGAAGGCGGGGCGGAATCATGCTGCGTGAACTGCGCATTCAGAACATGGCGCTGATTGATTCACTCCAGCTGGATTTCACCGGAGGGCACGGCGGACTGGCCGTGTTGACCGGTGAAACGGGCGCGGGCAAGTCCATCATTCTCCAGGCCCTGCATCTGCTCGCCGGCGGAAGGGGAGCGGCATCCTGGATCCGCAGCGACAGGGACCAGGCTACAGTTGAAGGCCTGTTTACTTTTCCGCCGCACCATGCCGATCTGCTCCAGCTGCTGGATGAACAGGAAATCGAACAGGATGGGGAATGCATTATCAGGAGGATTTTTCATCGCAACGGCCGCAGCAGGTTTTATGTCAATGACCGGCTGGTGACCGCCGGCCTGGTTGGCGATATAACGGAAAATCTTGTCAACATCGCCTCCCAGCACGACCATCAGCAGTTGCTGGTGACCCGGCGGCACCTTGATTTTCTTGACACGTTCGGTGAATTATGGGATTTGCGCGGCAAATATGCGGAACTGTACAACCAAAGACAGCAGCTTGCCGCGAAATTGCATCTCCTCCGGCAAAAGGAGGAGGACAAGGAGCAGCGGCGGGAATTTCTGGCCTTTCAGCTCGACGAGATCAGCAGGGCGCGGCTGGTTCCCGGCGAGGACGCCGCCCTGGTTGAGGAGCGCGACCGGCTGAAATCCTCCGCCGTTCTGGGGGAACTGGCGGGGCGAAGTCTGGAGCTGCTTCGGACCGGCGTGCTCGAGAGCATTGCGGCGATCCGCAAGGACATCGAGCAGGCCGCTTCCCTTGACAAGGGTTTGCAGCCCCTGGCGGAGCGGATTGTCTCCTCCTGCTATGAAATCGAGGATTTCGAGCTTACCCTGAAGGATTATCTGGAAGCCATCCCCGGTAATCAGCAGCGGCTGGAAGAGCTGAACGAGCGGCTGGCCCTGTTCAAGCAATTGCAGCGCAAATATGGTCCGACCCTTGAAAGTGTCATTGACTACGGCCGCCGGGCCGAAACCGAGCTGACGGCACTGGACGGCATGGAAAGGGAAATCGTCGACATCAGCCGCCGGCTGGAGGTCCTCAACCGGGAAGTCCTGGACAAAGCCGGCGAACTTTCCCGCCGCCGCGCCGCCGCGGGGCGAAAACTCAACGAGGCCATGGCCGAAGAGCTCCAGTCCCTCGGCTTTTCCCATGCTGTTTTTGAGGTTGCCCTGGATGTCCCGGCGGCGATGGACCTGGACGCCCTGCAGCACACCGGCCGGGACCAGGTGGAATTTCTTTTTTCCGCCAATCCCGGCGAACCCGCCAAACCGCTGGCCAGAATAGCTTCCGGCGGGGAGCTTTCCCGCCTGATGCTGGCCATGAAATGTATCCTGGCCCGCCGGGACCGGGTCGAAACCGTCGTGTTTGACGAGGTTGACGCGGGGATAGGCGGCCAGGCCGCCGAAGCGGTGGCCAGGAAGATCGTCGAGCTCTCCTCCCATCACCAGGTCATCTGCATCACCCACCTGCCCCAGATCGCGGCCCGGGCCGATGAACATTTCATGGTCACCAAATCCGTCGTCAACGGCCGCACCGTCTCGCTCATCAATCTGCTGCACAAGGAGGAAAGGGTCATGGAACTGGCGAGGATGCTCGGGGGCGACAATCTCACCGGTCAGACCATAGCCTATGCCAGGGAACTGGCGGGGGGCAGGAGCGGGAGGCCGGCATCGTGAGCCGGGACGCCGCGATCGGTCTTTTTTCCGGGGGGCTGGACTCCATCCTGGCCTGCAGGATGATCCAGGCCCAGGGCATCACTGTCTTGGCGCTGAAATTCGTCACGCCCTTTTTTGACGATCACCTCCTGGCGCGCCGGGAGGAGTACTGCGCGGAAATACTGCGGAAATACGGCATCACGGTGCAGGTTGTCGACTGCGGCCTGGAGTATATGGAGCTGCTCAAAAATCCCAAGTACGGGTTCGGCAAAAATTTCAACCCCTGCGTCGACTGCAAGATTTTCATGTTGACCAGGGCGCGCCCCATGTCGCAGCGGCGTGACACTTTGCGGGTCATTGAAAGGGAAAGCGGCTGCGAGGATATTCTCCTTCGCCCCCTGTGCGCCAAGAGGCTGCCGGAAACAAAGCCGGAGCGGGAAGGGGTGGTTGACAGGGAGAGGCTGCTCGATTTTACCGGCCGGGGCCGGCGCCGGCAAATGGAGCTGGCGGAGGGATTCGGGATCAGGGAATATCCAGCTCCGGCCGGCGGCTGCATCCTGACCGATCCCAATCTGGGCGGGAGGATTGACAGGTACTACCGCGACCGGTTCGCCTCGGGAGACGGCCGGCTGAGGGAAAACGACATCCGTCTGCTCCTGCTTGGCCGCCAGTTCCATCTCCCCGGGGGACACTGGTTCATCCTCGGCCGCAATCAACAGGAAAACGATAGAATACAGGCTCTGGCGGACGAAGAAGACTGGGTGCTGACCATGACGGAGCGGCCGGGTCCGACCGGACTGGCGCGGCGCCCCCCTTTGTCCCTTGATCAGCCGGCCGGAGACGAGCTATGCAGGCTGGCGGCCGGCCTGGTCGTCCGCTTCGGAGGCAAGAAAGAGGGGAGAGGAAGCCGGGCGGAAGTCCGGGTCCGGCAGGCGGGGAACGCAAGCAAGATGATCGTTGAACCGCTGGAGGACTCCCGCTTTCTCGACTGGCGATTCTGAAGATGGAGCAGGAAGAAGGAAGCGGGAAGCAGGGGAACCTGATTCCCGGGCCCTGCTTCACGAGTAAAAGCTGAGCAGGATGGATTTCCGTTCCGGAACGAAGCGGCGGTAAGGTATGCGGGCCTGGTCGAGCATGATCTTCGAGGCCCGGACCAGGTCGGTGTCCTTGTATTTGTCGGAGAGGTATATGATCTCCTGAATGCCGGACTGGATGATGACCTTGGTGCACTCGTTGCAGGGGAAAAGCACCACGTATATCCGGGAATCGCGGAGATCGGCGGTTATGGAATTCAGGACGGCGTTCAGCTCGGCATGGCAGACGTAGGGGTATTTGGTGTCCAGAAAGTTGCCCTCCCTGTCCCAGGGCAGCTCATCATCGGAACATCCCCAGGGAAAACCGTTATACCCCACGCCGACGATTTTGTTCTGGGAGTTGGCGACGCAGGCCCCTACCTGGGTGTTGGGGTCCTTGGAACGCTGGCCGGAAAGAAGCGCGACCGCCATGAAGTATTCGTCCCAGGAAAGGTAATCCTTCCGTTTTCCAACCATATCTGCTGAACGCCTTGTTTGCCTGTCTACCGGTTTCCCCGCCGGCGGGGCTGTTCGGCGCCGGCGGCCTTGTCCGCGAACCGCCTGATCGTTTCAAAGTACAGCCTGCCCCCCGTCATGATCACGGAATTATGATCCGCTCCGGGGACAATCTGCAGTTCCTTGTATTTGGCGCCGGCGGCGGCGTGGAGCTTCTGAGCCTGCCCCAGGGGGATAAGGGTGTCGCGCTGACCGTGCAGGATCAGGATCGGCTTGGTGACCGATTCGATTTTACGGATGTTGTTGAAGCCGTCCTCCTCCGTCAGTCCCATGGCGGTCAGGTCGACCCCCAGGTTTGCGGCCAGGGGGACTGTTTCGGCGAATCCGCTTTCAATGATCAGTCCGTCAATTTCGGCATTGTGTTCAGCCGCCAGGTCAATGGCGCTGGCGCTGCCGAGCGACCGTCCCATGACCAGGAAGCTGCCTGCCCAGCCGTTCTGCGCCAGCCATTCCCTGGCTTCCCGGTAGATGGCGCGGCCGTCGCTGATCATGCCCCCGACCGAGGGAGTTCCCCCGCTCCAGCCGTATCCCCGGTAGTCGCAGATGAGCAGGTTGAGATTCTGACCGGCATAGAAAGGCCCGATATCATCATAATCGGCAACCGTCTCGCCGTTGCCGTGAAAGTAGAGTATGACCGGCTGGTCCTTTTCGGCCCGATGCAGGCGGCAGCCGATCCGGACGTCGTCGGCCACGGAAAAATCGATGTCCTGGGCACCGGGGGGCGGCGGGGTTCTTGCCGTTGGGCGGGGATAAAATATGAACCGGAGAATTTCCGGGCGGTCAAGTTTATGCAGATCAGGCACTGTTCCCTCCGCTCTGGCAGTATCTATTCCAAGCAGGAAAAATAGGGCGGCGATCGGCAGGAAGATCCGGCTGAGCGGCGCCCGGTCCGGGCTTGAGCGTGTCGGAGGCCGACGGCTCCCCGTCCGCCCCGGATGTCTGCCTTTCATTGTAGTCAACTTGTGGGCCCCGGTCAATTCCTGTCTGGCGCAAAGTCAATTTGCCGCGGTTTTTCTGAGCAATTTCGCGATCAGCAGGATCAGAGGAAAAAGATGAAAAAAAAGATCAAAGATGTCAATGGGCCTCCGCAGGGTCCCGTTGACCAGCATGCGGAATTTCTCCACCATATGCGGTTCCGGGTAAATAGGGGCCAGGCCGATGAG
>JALHJD010000212.1 GCA_022837185.1 Desulfobacteraceae bacterium | reverse complement strand
CCCCTCCTTACTGAAACGGTCGGCGAGCCCCGTCAGGACGCTGCGCTTGTCCTGATCTCCGACGCCTCGCAATTCCTCTATCCCCTCATTCAGTCCTGGCCGGTTGCCAGCCAGACCGGTGAGACCCTCCTGGTTCGCCGGGAGGGCGGCGAGGTGCTGTTTCTGAACGACCTCCGTCACCTGCCGGATACCGCGCTCCAACTGCGCATGCCCCTGAGCCGGACGGATGTGCCCGCGGTTATGGCCGTTCTCGACAGGAAAGGCCCGGTCCGGGGAAAGGACTACCGGGGGGAGGAAGTGGTTTCGTACATCCTGCCCATCCCGGATTCCCCCTGGTTCATCATTGCCAAGGTCGATGAGAAAGAGGCTTTTGCCGCCTGGCGCTTCCACTCCCTCCTGATTCTGGCGCTCCTGTTCGGCTTGACCTTCTGCATTGGAGCGGCCGTGCTGGCCCTGTGGCAGCGGGACAAGAAGGCCCGGTACCGGGCGCTCTATCATGCCGAGGCGGCCTTGCGGGCCAGCGTTGAGCGGCACAGCGTTACCCTGAAGGCCATCGGCGATGCCGTCATCTCCGCCGACGCCCGGGGCCTGGTGGAACTGCTCAACCCCCCGGCGGAGGAGTTGACCGGCTGGACCATGGAAGAAGCGCGCGGCAGGCCGTTGAACGACGTCTTTCAGATCATCAACGAGGAGACCCGCCTGAAAGGGGAAGACCTCGCCGAGAAAATCCTGCGGAAAGGCGTGGTTATCGGTCTCGCCAACCATACCCTCCTGATCTCCAGGGACGGCTCCGAACGGCCCATTGCCGACAGCGGAGCACCCATCCGTGATGCATCCGGCAACATCACCGGCGTTGTCCTTGTCTTCCGGGACCAGACCGAGGAACGGGCGGCCAGGGAGGCATTGGAAAAAAGCGAGGCAAGATACCGCCAGGCCCTCGACGGCATGCTCGAAGGATGCCAGATCATTGATCCGGACTGGCGGTTCCTGTATGCCAACGAGGCCGTGGCGCGCCAGGGGCGGAAAAGCCGGGAGGAACTCCTGGGCCGGACACTGATGGAGGCCTACCCGGGTATCGAAGCCACCGAGCTGTTCACCGTGCTCCAGCGGTGCATGAAGGACCGCGTGTATGAACGGCTGGAAAATGAATTCACGTATCCGGGCGGCGAACGGGGCTTTTTCGACCTCAGCATCGAACCGGTGCCCGAAGGGCTCTTCATTCTCTCCATTGACATTACCGAGCAACGGCTCGCCGAACAGAAATTGCGGCAAAGCAGGCAACGTCAGCGCTTCCTTGCCGACCTTGTCGATAATGCTCAGCAACCCCTGGCGGTTTCATATTCGGATGGCCGCCTCGAATTCTTCAACCGCGCCTTCTGCGAGTTGACGGGGTACAGCCGGGAGGAACTGGATAAAATAAACTGGATCGGGACCCTCACCCCGCCGGAATGGCGGACCATCGAAGCCGGCATCCTGGCGGAAATCGCCCACCGGGACAAACCGGTGCGCTTCGAAAAAGAATACCGGCGCAAGGACGGATCACAGGTGCCGGTCGAATTGCTGGTACACACCATCAGGGATGCGTCCGGTGCGATACGATATTATTATGCCTTTATCACGGACATCAGCGAACGCAAGCGGTCGGAAGAAAAAATCCGGCACCTGAATGCCGTTCTCCGCGCGCTCCGCGATGTCAATCATCTCATCACCCAGGAAAAGGACAGGAACAGACTGCTACACAGGGTCTGCGAGATCCTCACCGAAACAAGGGGCTACAGATCGGCCTGGATCGGAATGCGCGATCCCGCCGACGGCCTGCTTGCCCTGGCCGAATCGGGCATCGGCCGGAAATTCGATGTCCTGCGCGCCGATCTTGTTCGGGGCAGGTGGCCGGCATGCTGCCTCAAGGCAGCTGATGAACCTGGGATCGTGATCATGCGGGACATAGAGAACGACTGCCGCGATTGCCCCCTTTCGCCCGTCCACCGGGAGACGGCAACCCTGGCCGGGACGCTGCGGCACGCCGACCGTCACTACGGCTGTCTGATCGTGGCCCTGCCGACCGCCATGGCCGACGATGCGGAAGAGCAATCTCTGTTTGCGGAACTCCTGGAGGATATCGGCTTTGCCCTCCACCACATCGAAAACGAGGAAGAGCGGGAACGGGCGGCAGACGCCCTGCGGGACTCCGAAGCAAGGTACCGCACTCTGTTTGAAGGGAGTGCCGACGGCATTCTGATTGCCGACCTCGAAACGAACAAATTAAGGTATGCCAATCCCGCCATCTGCCGTTTCCTTGGCTACTCCGAACCGGAGTTGACGAAAATCGGGGTGGAGGATATTCATCCAAAGGATGATCTGCCATCGATTATGAAAAATTTCATGGACCAGGTGCTTGGGAAAAAAACACTGGTCCGGGACCTGCCCTGCCTGCGAAAGGACGGCTCGGTTGTTTTCGCCGACGTGAACGCCGCCACAATCACCATCGATGGCCGGGCATGCATGGTGGGCTTTTTCCGGGACATCGCGGAACGCAGGCGGGCCGAGGAAGAGCATGAGAAACTGCAAGCCCAGTTGACCCAGGCCCAGAAGATGGAAGCGGTGGGCCGGCTGGCCGGCGGCGTGGCCCACGATTTCAACAACATTCTCAGCGTCATCATCGGCTTCACCCAACTGGCGCTGGACAAAGTGCGGCCCGGGGATCCGCTGCGAGATGACCTGAACGAGATCTTCACCGCCGCCGGGAGATCAAGGGATATTATCCGGCAGCTGCTCGCCTTTGCCAGAAAGGAAGCCATCACCCCGGAGGTCCTGGATTTGAACAGGGCCGTTGCGGGCATGCTCAAGATATTGAAGAAGCTTATCGGTGAAGACATCAACCTGATCTGGCGGCCGGGAAAAGGGCTCTGGCCGGTCCTGATGGACCCGTCCCAGCTCGACCAGATCCTTGCCAACCTGTGCGTCAACGCCCGGGACGCCATAGCCGACGTGGGAAAGATCACCATCGAAACATCCTCGGTGACCATTGACGAGGAATATTGCGCGGCCCACGAGGGCGCCGCGCCCGGTGATTTTGTTCTGCTGGCCGTGAGCGATGACGGCTGCGGCATGGATCAGGACATACTGGATAAAATCTTTGAACCCTTTTTCACCACCAAGAGCGTGGGGAAAGGGACGGGGCTTGGGCTGCCCACGGTTTACGGCATCGTCAGACAGAACAACGGCTTCATCAATGTGTACAGTGAACCCGGACAAGGAACGACCTTCAGGATCTACCTGCCGCGGCATCGGGACGACAAAATCAAACAGCCGCACCAGGCTGACGGGCAGCCGGTCAAAGGCAGCGGCGAGACGGTGCTGGTGGTCGAGGACGAACTGTCGATCCTGAAACTGGTTGAGCGCATCCTCACCGGGTTCAATTACAAGGTATTGCTGGCCCAATCCCCGGAGAAAGCGCTCAAGCTGGCCCAATCAAGTTCCGGCGGAATCGACCTGCTGCTCACCGATGTCGTAATGCCAGAGATGAACGGGAGGGAACTGGCGGAAAGAGTGAAGCAATTCCACCCGGGCATCAAGGTGATGTTTATGTCCGGCTACACTGCTGACGTCATCGCCCACCGGGGCGTACTTGAAAAGGGCTGTCATTTTATTCAGAAACCATTCACGGCCAACGGGCTGGCGGCCAAAATCAGACACGCCCTGGATGAAAAAAATGAAACGCCCTGCGGCGGAAGTCCGGGACGAACCCTCTGACCGGGAAACTTTTGCGTCCGGCCGCGCCCCCATTTTATCACTCCCGGCCAGGCAGCACCGAAAAGCAGGAGATAAGCCGGCCAGCCGGATTGCCCTCCTGCCGGCCCGGGACAGGTGGGAGCGTCCCAGGCATGGATCAGTACACGTTCCCAAGGAGATGTCCTCCATGAACCTTCACCCGTTTCCGGCAGAATCGCGCATGCGGTGGCGCCGCCTGGACGTACCCGGACACGAAGAGGCACGTGTGGTGCGCACCCCCGCCGGGTGGAGCCTGACCGGCGAAGTGGATGCCGAACCAGGAGGCCCGGCGGCCCGGCTCTGCTACGCAATCGACTGCGACCAGGAGTGGCGCACGCACTCTGCAGTGATCGAGGGCGAGGCGGGCGGCGCTGCCATCCTGTTCTCCCTCGCGGCGGACGGCGAGGGACGCTGGACGCAAGACGGTTTTCCTGTGTCCGCCCTCGACGGTGCCCTGGACATTGACCTGGGATTCACGCCTGCCACCAACACCTTGCCGATCCGCCGCCTGGACCTTGTTGTCGGAGGGCGGGCGCCTGTCAGAAGTGCCTGGCTTCGCTTTCCGGAGTTTCGACTTGAGCCGTTGGAACAGTTGTACATCCGCGAGACCGAACGCAGGTTCCGCTATCAGGCGATTGTCGACGGCGACCCGTTCATCGCCTACCTGGATACCGATATTTTCGGACGGGTCGTTCGCTACGAGGGGCTGTGGGTTGCCGAATTCGCCGCCCCGGCCGGCTCTGGACCAGGAATGGACCGGCCCGGTTTCAAGAGACAGAAATCAAAGGACAGATGACGGGGCACACCAGGAAAGTCGGCAGTTGGCAGCGCCCTACCCCGCGCTGCGGGGACGAATGAGGAGAAGAACATGTTTGCGCATCCGACCTGCTTATGGCGGCAGGGAGTTCGATTGTTTGGCAGGTGTCCAGTTACCCAGGCACCCCCCGACAGATCCCTGCGTGCGGTTTTCCCGCACAGGGCTCTTCGGAGCCACTCGCTTTGCGCTGACCTCCTCAGAACAGTTGCAGCTGAGGCGATGGGCCGGTCTCTGCGATATGCGGGGAACGAATCGCATAGTGCTTGAGCATGTCCAGGAAGCCCTGCCAGTTGCAGCTGCGTTTCTGACTACGACGATTTCGCCACTTGTACAACAGCTTCTTGAACTCACGATAGACCTCAAGCAAGCTCTCCACGATCCCGCCTTGCGGCGTTCCCGTCACCGGATGCAGAACTCTCCCATCCTCTTCTGCCTTTTGGTGCTATACGCTCGCCTACCGACTGGATCGGGAACGCGATGGGTATCCCAAGTTCTCGAACGTCTCTCTCCATACTTGCCGCCCCCTAAGACCCCGACGGAGCCTCCAGCGTCTCGCCTTTCGCGACGCTTTTGTCCTGGCTTCCACTAATCGAACAGTGTGGCCCTCCGTGTTCT
>JALHJD010000211.1 GCA_022837185.1 Desulfobacteraceae bacterium | reverse complement strand
CATCATCGGCATCGTCACCTTTGTCTTTTCCTTTGCCGGCACGTACATCGGCGAATATTTCGGCCACATTTTCGAAGACAAGATAGAACTGGCAGGCGGCCTGATCCTGGTCGGCATAGGATGCAAGATCCTGATCGAACATACCCTTCTGCAGGGATGAAGAAGAGCGTGAATTCATGCCGATATTCTGGTACAATTTTCGACCGGTATAGGATGGAGGTCGACGAGCCTTGCCGGCCGCTCAGCCGCCGCGGACAACCCCCAAATGGGACAACAAAAGGAGATAACCATGAGCAAAACCGAACAAAATCTCAGGGAAGCATTCGCCGGAGAATCACAGGCAAACCGTAAATATCTCGCCTTTGCCGACAAGGCGGAACGGGAAGGCCATAAACAGGCGGCAAGGCTCTTCCGGGCTGTTGCCCATGCCGAAACGATCCACGCCCACGCCCATCTCCGGGCCCTGAAAGGGATCGGCGACACCGCCGCCAATCTCAAGGAAGCCCTGGCCGGGGAAATTCACGAATTCAAAAGCATGTATCCCGACATGATTACGGCGGCCAGGGAAGAAGGCCACAAGGCGGCTGAACGAAGCTTTACCTACGCCAACGAAGTCGAAAAAATCCATGCCGAATTATACCGCAAGGCCTTGGAGAATCTCGATACCCTCGTGGAGACAGATTTTTATGTGTGCTCCGTCTGCGGCTATACCTGCGAGGGCAAGGCCCCGGACAAATGCCCTGTCTGCGCCGCCAACAGCAACGCTTTCGTCAAGGTCGACTGACAGAGGGGCCAGTCCCGGCCGCTTTTCCGGTCGGGGCGGGCCTTATCGGCGCACCATCCCAGCGGCAAACAATCGCCCCCGCCCCTTTGACTGCGTCCCGGGACAGGATGCCCGGCACCGGGATCAATCCCCCCGGTGCAGCAAAAGCTGCCGACTTCCGGCCCCTCTTGCCTACCCCTTCCGAGGACGGGCATGGGCCGGAACATCAGGCCCGCCTCCTGCTACACCATGCGCGCGGCTCTGACCTATGTCAGGAAGTGCAATGCAGCCGGAATGCGTCGCGGTCCCAACGGGCTCAAGCGGATACGGTCCGCGCCCTGCTCGGGGACTGAACCCCCTCCGCTGCCTGAACATCCGGGGGCTGTCCCCATACGGTGGCCCCGGCTTATCGCCGTGGCACGACCTGACCGACGATGATGTCCTGAACCTCTTAGATCAATAAGAATAAAAACAAAAACATCAACTATCTGTACAAAAAACGCAGAACGGCCATTGTAAAATTTCAAAGAATGAGTATAATAAAGATAACCTCCAATGAGAGGGCCAAAACCCTTCTTGCTGTTCCCCTCCTTGCAGTAAGGAGGGTTTCTTTTTCCAGCCCCTCAACGACTGTACCCGGTGGCGAACAGTTCAAACAGCTTCTCGAACAGGACGGGAATGGCCGAGGCCTGCGCATTGGCCGAACCGGCATAGGTTTTCGTCAACTCATAGGCCCGTTCAAAAGCTTCCCCATGTTCCGCCTCCAGCGGCTGTTGCAGGACCTTGATCAGGCCCAGCGCCAATTTTTCTTCCATACACTCCTCCTTTTCCGGGCATGACCCCGATGATCCGATGGTAAAATCTCCCTCACTTATCTGAAATCCTGCCCGGCCCCGCGCGGCAGGCCGGGACTTTCAGCGGTTGCGCGTCTGCCGCCTGCCCCCTGGTCCTCACTCGTTCCATGAAAAAAGGAGGGCGCCGAGCACAAGGCAGGCCAATGTTGTCGCCAGCATGGCGGAGCACTGCCCGCTGACGTCCAGGAGGGTCGCCCCGTCGTTCATGATTTTGCGGGCCGCCTGCAGCAGGTGGGTCAGCGGCAGGAACTGGGAAAGAGTTTTGACCCAGCCGGGCGCCCCTTCAAGGGAAAACCATACTTCCGAGAGGAACATCATCGGCCAGGCGATGAAATTCAGCGCGCCGCTGGCAAATTCCTCGCTGGTCCCCCTGGCGGCCAGCAGCAGTCCGATGGAGGTAAGGCTCATTGCGCCGATGAAAAAGACAATGAAGAGGTCAAGATAGGACCCGGCCACCCGGAAGGAAAACAGCAGATCAGACCCGACCCAGACAATCGCCAGGGTGAACAGCAGCAGAAAAATCCGCGACAGAGCCTGGGCCGTCATATATTCAAAGGCCGTCAGCGGCGTGGCCTTCAAGCGCTTCAGCACGCCGTTCTTGCGGTAGCGGACGATGATATAGCCGACCCCCCACAGGGCGCTGAACATCATGTTCATGGCAAGAATGCCTGGAAAAAGCCAATCGATATAGCGGATTGCGTCACCTTCCACAGCGATCTTTTCACCGATGAACGCCCCCTCCGGGATCAATCCGGCCTGGTACAGGCGCTCGACGATATATCCCCTGGGGGATGATTCCAGCACCCAATACTGCCCGGCGGGTGAATCCTGGCGGACCAGGAAGTCTATCTTGTGATGCTGCAGTCTTTCAAGCCCCTGTTCCAGGGTAGGGAAACCGATGAATTCCAGGTGTTCGGTGTCGGCAAACTTTCGGGGCAGTTTCAAATCGGCCCGGGAGGGAGATTCCGTCCCGGCGGGAAAAACCCCCACCTTGAAGCCCGAATAGCCCCCCCCGCCGAAAATAATGCCGAAGCCGGCAATGATCAGGAACGGAAAGAGAAAATTCCAGCCGAAGGCCGCCTTGTCCCTGAAAAATTCATAATTTCGGGCCTTGAACATGGCCCAGATCCGTTTCCAGCTCATAGCACCAGATATTCCAGCAGTAGTCCTATTCCCGCAGCGACCTGCCGGTCAGGCGCAGGAACACATCTTCCAGATTGGGGGAGTGCACCTTCATGTCGTTCAGGTCAACGTGCATGGCCAGCAGTTTTTCTATGCCGGTGTTGACCTGGTCCACGGTGATGTCGAGCCAGCCGTTGACTTCCCGATACGGAAACGGCAGATCAGCGGGATTCATGGTGACGTTGGCCCGGGGCAGGGAAATGGTCCCTCCCGAGCAATGGGCGCGGATCAGTTCCGCCGGGGAGCCCCGGGCAATAATTCTGCCATGGTCCATTATGGCTATATCGTCGCAGAGATACTCGGCCTCGTCCATGGAATGGGTGGTCAGAACGATGGTCTTGCCCTTCTCCCTGATTTCAAGAATGATGTCCCACAGGTAGCGCCGTGCCTGCGGATCAAGACCGGTGGAAGGCTCGTCAAGAAACAGCAGCTTCGGCTTGTTGACCAGGGCAAGGGCCAGCATCATCCGTTGGGCCTGACCGCCGGAAATCCTGTTGTTCATCTGTCCCTGGATGTCGCGCAGCCTGCAGATATCGATCAGGAAATCGATGCTCTCGGTCTTTTGATATAATTTCTGGAAGGTGGCAAGGGTCTCGCGAACCGTCATGAAATGGAGCAGCGAGGTGTGCTGAAACTGGATGCCGACCTCCTCGCGGAAGGACGGGGATTTCGGAGCCCCGTCGTACAGTACTTCCCCCGAAGTCGGCGGGATGATATCTTCAATCACCTCGAGGGCCGTAGTTTTCCCCGCCCCGTTGGGGCCAAGGAGGCCGAAGCAGATGCCCCGTGGAATGGAAAAACTGATCCCATTGACGGCATTGACCGTCCTGTATCGTTTGACCAGATCCCGGACTTCCAGTATGGGGACCATCCCCTCTCCTCCTTTCCCTTCCATGATAGCCTATATTATGTTGTCCCCGACCCTTAGTCAATTGACAAGCTCGCCGCCCCCCCGGTCCGGAGGTCGTCTGCCGTTCCGCTGTCGCCGCCCCCCGCGTTGCGGCGGCCCCGGGCCTGTCGATTTTCCATGGCGATTGTCGATTTCACGGCAGAAGAAAAATAGCCGAAACCGGAAAAAGGTATGCGAAATCAAGCTGATCGACATCATCATCCTGAGTGTGATTATTTTATTGCACAAAGCAGCAAAACCCTGTATATTTCGAATTTAAAATTTCAGTTAAGTAATGGGCATATTCTTTACCCGCTCCGCCGTTCAGGACGCGAATCCCCACCGGAAGGCCAGAAAGTTTCTGCTGATCACTTACCACGGAGGACCAGCATGAAACTATTTATCGGCAATTTACCCTATGCCATAACCGAATCCGAACTCACCGATCTGTTCAGCAGCTACGGCAATGTCGTCAGCGTCAAGCTCATAACCGATCATTTTACCGAAGAGTCCAAAGGATTCGGCTTTGTCGAAATGGCAAGCCGGGGCGAAGGCCATAAAGCGATGGAAGACCTCAACGGCAAAGATTTCAAGCACCGCCGGCTTGTCTGCAATGAAGCCGTCGTCAAGAAGAAAAAAGGCCCGCGTCGCAGATAACAACTCCGCCAACGAGTATCGATTTATCAGGCAAAAAAGAGCAGCAGAAAGATTGCCATCCGGCGCGGCCGGAACCCTCGAGCATTAACCCGCCAGGCAGTTCCCACCCCCCAAGAAAACACGGATTTCCAGTTTTTCCCGAGATAGCAATACAGAAAATAAAACAGACTTCGGCGGGCAAAGGAGAGGGATGTTCCCCTCCACCGCCGGAACAGACGGCTCACAGGAGCCATGAAGGAGTATAATGAACTTTTCCCTATTCAACTTTCACCCATCAATAGCCGCGGCAGTACAAAAATGCGGCTATACATCGCCTACTCCCATACAGGAAAAGGCGATCCCGCATCTGCTGCAGGGACACGATCTTCTCGGTCTTGCCCAGACAGGGACGGGCAAAACCGCGGCATTCGTCCTGCCGACCCTGCAGAGGCTCCAGAACGGCCCGCGGAAAAAAATACGGGCGCTTATCCTTGCCCCGACCAGGGAACTGGCCGAACAGATCCATGAGAATATTCAACAGATGGCAGGGAACAGCGGACTGCGAAGCTGTACGATTTTCGGCGGAGTGAGCAAACATGGGCAGATCAGAAACATCGAAAAAGGGGTGGAAATCGTTGTCGCCTGTCCCGGTCGGCTGCTTGATCACCTCAACAGCCGGACGATCAGTCTGGGGAACATCGAAATCCTGATCCTTGACGAGGCCGACCAGATGTTCGACAGGGGCTTTTTACCGGATATCCGCCGCATCCTGAAACAGGTACCGGCAAAAAGGCAGTCCATGGTCTTTTCGGCCACTATGCCCGGGGAAATCCGTCACCTGGTGGAAGATATCCTGACCGACCCGATGACGATCCAGAT
>JALHJD010000210.1 GCA_022837185.1 Desulfobacteraceae bacterium | reverse complement strand
AACAGCGCCATGAATGTCACAGGAATGGCCATTGCCAGTGGAGGCTGGTACATTTACGTGGATTATGCCTATTCGAACGGCAACTATTTTGTCGGCGATGAAGGGGATATATACGGAGGGGATTACGCCGCTTCACAAGTGGGTGATTTCGGTGCCAGCCTGAATGATGACTGGAACGGCCGCTTCAACATCAACCTGGGATATTATTTCTAGGGCCGGCAAGCTTTGTCGTTTCAGGCGACGAACGGATTCATTACATTTTTCAGGAAAAAACACAGCCCGCTCTCGCAGGAGGAGAGCGGGCTGTGTCCGGGGAGGCTGTTCAAAAGCATCAGCCTCCGAGTCCGGGGCACGGTGTCGGTCAGGCGAAGATATCCGCCGGAACGTAGGGGTGTGTTCCTTCAATCACCCGGATGCCGGATTTGGCCGTTATTTTTTTGATGATCTCTTCCTTGTAGGGGCATTGTTCGGCAATGCAGGGGGCGATGTGGATCACGGTCGGTTTTTCCTCCATGGGCGCATTCCAGAGCTTCACCTGCATCAGGCGGGTAACGATGGCCGGCGCCGGGCAGCCGCCGCAGCCGACCATGCCCACAATCTCCGCCTCGCTGTCTTCATAGATTTCGAAAACGCCCTTGCGCCGGTTGAAGGCGACCAGGCAGCGCGAACAGCCGATGCAGACATCGTCCATTGTGTTTTTACAGCCAACGATCAGAATTTTTTCCACTGCAGACCTCCTTGCATGGTGATGAGTCGTAAGTGCTCTCGCGAGTCTTGAAAACTGTCTTACCGCCCTTCAACTTCCTTCAATGTTCGTGCAGGACTTTGAGATCCCGACCCGGACCTATCCGGAACTGACGACCCTCCGGCAGAAGGGGCTCCCGATGGCGCCGGTCCATTCATGGACCGTTGCCCCGGCTCGGAAACGGAGATTATTCCTGCGAAGCGCTGCGCCAGGCCTCGTCAAGGCGTTTTTCAAGGTACCGGACAAGTTCTTCATCCCTTTGTTCCATAGCAAAGCAGACACCGTCCTCACCGAGCAGTCCTCCGGGAACGAGGTCGCCCTTCTGGTCGGGGTCCGTGATCATCTCGCCGTAGAAGCAGACCGAAAGCCATCGCGGATCATCCTCGATGACATCGACCATGGCAAACAGTCCCTTTTTTTTCTGGGCCGCATGCACGGCCCGGAGGGAATAGGTGACCGGCGGCCGGGATATGAATTCGAGGGAGACGCCTTCTTTTCTGGCCAGGTATTCCTTGAAATGCAGAAACGCCTCCCTGTTCCTGTCGGGCGTTTCCTGCCATTCCTTCATAAAGGCAGCGAGGTGCGAGCCTGTTGTTCCTTTTTCCATTTTTCAGCCTTGTCCGTTTGGGGATGCGTTTTCCCCGCCGACCCCGAACAGCGCCGCGAGGAAAACCGGTTTGCGCCTGCGGTCAGGCTGATTCGGGGGACTGCTTTTCCAGCTCGGCGATCCGGCGGGTTACGGCGTCCAGTGCGTTTTGCATCTGGTCGGCCTGGGCCCGGAGCATGTCGATTTCGCTGCCGGCGGCCGCCGGATATGCCGGCGGCGGATACCATCCATAGCCGCGGCCGTATCCCCTGGCCATGCCCGGACCGTATCCGCGCCTGAAACCGCGTCTCATTCCGAGACCACGGCCATAGCCATAGCCGCCGTATGCCGGGGCATCTTCGTCTGCCGCCGGGCTGCATGAGCCTCTGCGTCCACCTGTCATGGGACCGGCCCCCATGGGGCCTGTTCTGTCGAATCCGGGCATGATGATTCCTCCTGTCTGGGTTGAAGTATTTCTTCTATCGTCCGCGGCCTCTTCCTCGGCCCCGGCCGGTTCCGTTGCCGGATCCCCGGCCGCGTCCGCTTCCGCGGTCCACGTCCATGTTTTCCTGTTCAGGCGATAATGGCGTTTTGTCCGTCGGCGCGCATCGTCCGCGGCCCCTGCCTGTTTTTGATCCCCGGCCTTCCGGTCCGGTTCCGTCTCTGTTCGGCATATCTGCCTCCTCTCGGTTGTTGTGGTTTACTGATCGGACACTGCAAATCCTTCCCGTCCGCTTTCGTCTCACAAATGTTTACTCTCTTCCTCTTCTTCGGCGGCGCCTTCCCATGCCGCGCAGTTCATAGGCCCCGCCTTCAATTTTCACGGCCTTGCCGGTGACCAGGGCTTCGGCGATGATGCTGCGCGCGTTGCCCAGGATCCGGCCGAAGGTGTGGCGCGATACTTCCATCAGGCCGGCGGCGGTTTCCTGGTCCAGATGCTCGAAATCGCTGAGCCGAATGGCTTCGAACTCTTCGATGGACATGGATATCTCGCCGGTGACGGGCATGCCGTGGGGCACAAAGGCCGCAATAATCGGATAGGCGGAGACAAAGCGGGTTTTTTTCGGTCTGGGCATACGATAAGGTTCCGTTTACGTTTATGATCATTTGAGCATAATATAAGTCCATTTATTTCTTTAATCAAGATTAAAAATGATCATTTGATCAAAACTGGCAGCCCGAACCGGTGGAATTGTTCCGCACTGGAAAGTCAGTCAAGGGTTGTTGAAGGATTGTCCATATCTCTGGAATGCGCCATGTTGCGCTGCAGTGTGTACATCCTGACCCGCTCCGGATAATCGACGGGACGGGTCAGGAATGTGCCGAAAACCGCTTTCGTTGGGTAAAGCAGTTTTGTGCACATTACCAGTGGGCATCCTTGTTGGCGCCGGCGGCATAGGTTACCTTGCCGCCTTTGAAGGCGGTTACCGCATCCATGACCGTGCCGCTGATATCGTTGACCACCTTGATGCCTGCCGCCTCAAGGGTGAGGAATGCTTTCGGGCCGCAATAGCCTGTCAGCAGCACCTCGGCCCCCTTTTTGCTGACCGTGGTTGCCGCCCCGATTCCCGCCCCTTTGAAGGCATTGACATTGCCGCTGTTGTCGACGGCTTCGAAATCCATGGTGTCGGGATCGATGATCAGGATATAGCGCGCCCGCCCGAACCGCGGGTCAACCTCGCTTTCCAGTTGTGTTCCAGTTGCCGTGACCGCAATTTTCATTTTTTGTACCTCCCGGTGCGGCAGGAATTAACGGCCGCCGCCGCCGCAGACCTGGCTGTCGTTGATTTTCGGCAGAACCCCGGCAATGAAGTCCTCGATGACCGGCCTGATTTCCGCCCTTTCGGCATCATGATACACCTCGATGCCGACCTGTCTGAATCCCATCAACGGCCGCATGCCGATGCCGCCGACCACCAGGGCGTTGACCCTGTGCGCGGCCAGCAGATTCACCGGCACCATGCAGCCGCCCTGAACGTGATCCCTGTTGGGCAGGATCGATACACCCTTGATTTCACCGTCTTCGACATCTATACAGGTAAACACGTCGCAGTGTCCAAAATGTCCTGCCCTTCTGCCATTCAGGCCGCCGTTTCCTTCGGAGGGAAACGCCACTCGTATCATTGCCATCAGTTCCGTTCTCCGTCTTATCGAATTGTTGCTTTGAAATCCACGATCCCAAGAGGGTTCATGGATGGTGACTGAATAATTTTGTCCCAGATTTTTTCAACCTGGACATGGAGCGCTGTCCGTTCGCCGTACTCGAAAATGTTCTTTCCCTCCACCATGGAATGGGTAAAAACCGGATCGAAGGGGATCCGCCCCAGGACGGCGATATTGCGTTGCGCCGCCAATTGTTCAATGGCCTCGGTCATTTCCGGGTTGAGGTCGTACTTGTTGATGCACGCCATGCCGGGGACCTTGAAGTGGGCCGCGAGATCGACCAGCCGCTCCATGTCGTGCAGGCCGGAGACGGTTGGTTCGGTGACGATGACCAGCGCCGTTGCGCCGCCAAGGGAAGCAATGACCGGACAGCCGATCCCGGGCGGACCATCGGTGATAATCAGGTCATGGCCATGCTCCTCAGCCAGTTCCCGGCTCCGGCGACGGATCAGGCTGACCAGTTTTCCGGAATTTTCTTCGGCAATGCCCAGCCGGGCATGGACCATGGGGCCGAAGCGGGTGTCCGAGATATACCATTCGCCGCAGCGCTGCACCGGGAAATCGATGGCCTGCTCGGGGCAGAAATCCACACAAACCCCACAGCCTTCGCACCGGATTGCGTCAACCTGAAACCGGTCACTGATGCCATCGAACCGGCAGAGGTCAATACAGGTGCCGCAACCGGTGCAAAGGGAGGGATTGATGACTGCCTTGCTGCCGCCCATGAAGTCGGACCGCTGCCTGATCTGCGGCTGCAGCAGGAGGTGCAGGTCGGCGGCATCGACGTCCGCGTCGCAGAGAACGCTGTTTTCCGCTAACGTAGCGAAGGCCGCGGTCAGGCTGGTCTTGCCTGTACCGCCCTTGCCGCTGAGAATAATCAGTTCGCGCATTGCTTCTTCCTGCGCCACGATTTCGTGAACGCTTCAATCCTGCCGTACAGGTTGAGAAACTGTTGCCGCCATTCCGGGATCTCCTCGACCAGCGCCTGACCCCGGGAATATATTTCGGCGATTTGCCGATCAAAGGGAATGGTCATCAGGATCGGCACCTCCTCGGACTCGGCATAGGCAAAGACCTTCAGGTCGCCGATGTCGGCCCGGTTGATCACCAGTCCGCAGGGAATATTCAGGACCCGCACCGCCTCGACCGCCAGGCGCAGGTCATGGAGGCCGAAAGGGGTCGGCTCGGTCACCATGAGGATGAAATCCGTCCCGTTCATGGCGGCGATGACCGGACAGGAGGTCCCGGGCGGCGCATCGATGATCGTCACCAGATTCGGATCCGCCTCGGCTTTGACCTTTCTGATCAACGGCGGCGACATGGCTTCCCCGACCCGCAGCCGGCCGTTGATGAACCCGATGCCATTGCGGCGGCCGAAGGAAATCGTGCCCAGTTCCCGTCCTGTTTCGCTGATCGCCCCCTCCGGGCAGACCAGCATGCATCCTCCGCAGCTGTGACAGAGTTCCGGAAAGACCAGGACCTTGCCCCCAATCACCGTAATGGCGTTGGAGCGGCAGATCTCCGCGCATTTCCCGCAGCCGCTGCATTTCTCCCCGTCGATCAGAGGGATCGGCGTCTCCACCTTTTCCGTACGGCTGATCAACGGTTTGAGGAACAGATCGGCGTTGGGCTCCTCCACGTCGCAGTCAAGCAGTTCAACCTGTTCTCTCAGGGCAAGGGCCAGATTTGTGGCGACTGTGGTCTTGCCTGTTCCGC
>JALHJD010000209.1 GCA_022837185.1 Desulfobacteraceae bacterium | reverse complement strand
TATCATGAGCTTCTCAGGCTGGAGGCTTTTAGCCTGACAGCTTCTTCAAACCGGCAAGCCGGATGGCTTCAAGCTCCACACTGCCGACTGCCGACTGCCGACTGCCTACTGCCGACTGCCGACTGCCGACTGCCGACTTTCCGGCCAAACCGGCAGTAAGTCAACGTAGTCAATTGCGTCCCTGTGTGCAATTTTTAGACACTGATGGAGATTGTGACCAGTTTCTGGACAGATCGGGAAGAGAGGATGTTGGGGGAAAAGAAACAAGGCTCCGCGGGTCAAACCGCGGAGCCTTGTTTTTGTGCGCAGCAAACAGCCGAAGCGAATCGGGCTATTTTTCCTCCAGGGCCTTGAAGCGGCCCTGCAGAAACTTCCAGGACCTTTCGACATCCTGCTGGGACATTTCCATCAGCTTGTCGGCCATGGAAGGGTTGGTCATCCGCAGCATCCGGTAGCGGTTTTCGCCCAGGGCGTAGTCGGCGAACGGCAGGGAAGGCGCCTTGGAGTCGATGTGGAGTGGGTTCTTGCCCTCCTCCTCCAGCTGCGGGTTGTAGCGGTACAGGGGCCAGTGACCGCAGGCCACCGCCTTTTTCTGCTGCTCCAGTCCCATGGCCATGTTGTAGCCGTGGTTGATGCAGTGGGCATAGGCGAGAATCAGAGAGGGCCCGTCATAGGCCTCGGCCTCGTTGAAGGCCTTGACCGTCTGGCCGGGGTTGGCCCCCAGGGCCACACGGGCAACGTAGACGTTGCCGTAGGTGGCGAAGATCATGCCCATGTCCTTCTTCGGCAGTTTCTTGCCGCCGGCGGCAAACTGGGCGGTGGCGGCCCGCGGGGTGGATTTGGACATCTGGCCGCCGGTGTTTGAGTACACTTCCGTGTCCAGGACCAGAACGTTGACGTTTTCGCCCGAGGCCATGACATGGTCCAGGCCGCCGTACCCGATATCGTAGGCCCAGCCGTCGCCGCCGATGATCCAGACCGACTTTTTCACCAGGTAGTCGGCGATGTTGTACAGCCGCTTGGCCAGGACGCTGGTGTTGAGGGCCGGCTCAAGCTTTTCTTTCAGCTTGGCGACCCGGCCGCGCTGGGCCTCGATCTCATCCTGGGTGCGTTGGGTGGCCTGCAGCAGATCCTGGGCCGTTTTTCTGGGTATCAGCTTTTCGGCCACTGCGGCTTCCAGCAGTTCGGCCGCCTGACGGCCCAGCTTGTTGACCGACTGCCGCATGCCCATGCCGTATTCGGCGTTGTCCTCGAAAAGGGAGTTGGACCAGGCCGGGCCGCGCCCGTCGGCCCGCCGGGCGTAGGGAGTGGTCGGCAGGTTGCCCCCGTAAATCGAGGAGCAGCCCGTGGCATTGGCGATGAGCATCCGGTCACCGAACAGCTGGGTGGCCAGCTTGATGTAGGGGGTCTCGCCGCATCCGGCGCAGGCCCCGGAAAACTCGAACAGCGGCCGCTGGAGCTGGCTGCCCTTGATGGTGGCGGGGTTGATCAGGCTGTTGTCCACCTCGGGCAGGTCAAGGAAGAACCGCCAGTTTTTGGCTTCGCGCTCGCGCACCTTTTCGTTGTTGGTGATCATTTTCAGGGCCTTTTCCTCGGTCGGCTTGCCGTCCTTGCCTTTCTTGCGCGCCGGGCAGACCTGGAAGCAGAGGGTGCAGCCGGTGCAGTCCTCGGTGGTGATCTGCACCGAGCAGTTCATGCCGCTGAACTGCTTGCCGACGGCCTTGATGGATTTGAACGCTTTGGGTGCGCCTTTCAGGGCCGCCGCGGGAACAATCTTCATGCGGATGCAGCCGTGGGGGCAAACCAGGGAGCACTGGCCGCACTGGATACAGGTTTCCGGGATCCATTCCGGGACATTGACGGCGATATTTCTCTTTTCCCACTGGGTGGTGGCGGTGGGCCAGCGTCCGTCGGCGGGTATCTGGGAGACCTTGAGCTCCTCGCCCTTGCCCTCGATCATTCTGGCGGTGACATTCCGGACGAATTCAGGGGCGCTCTCCGACACGGTCGGCGGCAGTTCGTGGCCGCTGATCTTTTTGGGGATTTTGACCTCGACGATATTGTTGACCGCGGCGTCGACGGCGTCGAAGTTCATCTTGACGACTTTCTCGCCCTTCTTGCCGTAGGTCTTCTTGATGGCATCCTTGATGGCCTTGATCGCCTCGGCCTTTTTGAGGATTCCGGAGATCAGGAAGAAGGCGGTCTGCATGATCATGTTGATGCGGGCCCCGAGGCCCAGGGCCTGGGCCACGCTGATGGCGTCAATGATATAGAACCTGGCGTTTTTCTCGATGAGCTGTTTCTGCACCTTGGCCGGCAGGCTGTCCCAGACCTTGGTCTTGGAATGGGGGGTGGTCAGCAGAAAAGTGCCGCCGTCCTCCAGGTTGGCGAGCATGTCGTACTGATCGAGGAAGGTCGGGTTGTGGCAGGCGACAAAGCTGGCCTTGTTGATCAGGTAGGGCGCGACCACGGGGTTGGCGCCGAACCGGAGGTGGGAAACGGTCATGGAGCCGGATTTTTTTGAGTCGTAGACAAAATAGCCCTGGGCCGAGTTGGGGGTTTCGGTGCCGATGATCTTGATGGTGTTCTTGTTGGCCCCGACGGTGCCGTCGGAACCGAGGCCGTAGAACATGGCGCGGTAGACGTCTTCTCCCTCGATGTTGAAGGCCTTGTCGTAGTCGAGGCTGGTGAAGGTCACATCGTCATGCGGGCCGACGCAGAAATGATTTTTCGGCGCCATGGCCGCCATGTTGTCGAAAACGGCCTTGACCATGGCCGGGCTGAATTCGGCGGAACCGAGGCCGTAGCGGCCGGAGAGAATCAACGGCATGAACAGGGTCGGGTTGGCCTCGGCCGCTTCGCCGATCGCGGCCCGGACATCGAGGTACAGAGGGTCGCCGATGGCGCCCGGTTCCTTGGTCCGGTCAAGAACGGTAATGCGCTCGACGGTGCCGGGCAGGGCGTTCACCATGGCCCGGGCGTCGAACGGCCTGTACAGGCGGACAATGACAGCGCCGAGCTTCCGGCCCCGGGCGGCAAGGTAGTCGATGGTCGCGGTCACGGTTTCAGCGCCGGACCCCATGATGACAATGACATCGGTGGCATCCGGGGCGCCGTGGTAATCAAAGAGGCGGTACCTGCGGCCGGTCAGGGCGGCAAATTTGTCCATGGTCTCCTGGACGATGCCCGGAACCGCCAGGTAGTACTTGTTGACGGTTTCGCGGCCGGTAAAGTACACGTCCGGATTCTGCGCGGTGCCGGACATGGACGGCCGGTCAGGGGTCAGGGCCCGCTGCCGGTGGGCAATGACCAGGTCCTCGTCGATCATCGCCTCCATGTCGTCATAGGACAGCTGCTCCATCTTCTGGATTTCGTGCGAGGTGCGGAAACCGTCGAAGAAGTGCATGAAGGGGATGCGCGAGGCCAGTGAAGCCTGGGTGGAGATGAGGGCGAAATCCTGGGCTTCCTGGACATTCTGGGAGCACAGCATGCCCCAGCCGGTTTGGCGGGCGGCCATGACGTCGCCGTGGTCGCCGAAGATGGACAGGCCCTGGCAGGCGATTGACCGGGCGGTGATGTGGAAGACGGTCGGGGTCAGTTCCCCGGCGATTTTATACATGTTGGGGACCATCAGGAGCAGGCCCTGGGATGCCGTGAAGGTGGTGCACAGGGAACCGGTGGCCAGCGAGCCGTGCAGGGCGCCGGCAACTCCGCCTTCGGACTGCATCTGGGAGATGACCGGCACCGAGCCCCAGATGTTTTTCTGCCCGGCGTTTGCCTTGGCGTCGGCCTCGGCCGCCATCGGCGAGGAGGGGGTGATGGGATAGATCGTGATTACTTCACTGGTGGCATACGCGACATGCGTGCAGGCCTGGTTTCCGTCAATGGTGACCATTTTTCGCGACATGTGATGAACTCCTTACTCGCTTGGTTTAACTGTTTACCGGCGTCTCCACCGGAAAAGGGATGAGCTGGTTGAAGTCAGGCCCGCTTGGTGGGAAGGTTGTGCAGCTCGTCCTTGCATTCGAAGACGATGTGGTAGTTTTCGAGCTGGGCGATTTCCCTGCTGATTTCCTTGGCCACATCGTCATCGGCCAGGATGCGGATGGCGACCTGTTTTTTGCCTCCGGTGGCGTCGCTGAACGAGGTGAGGATGGAAAGTACGCGGGCGTTTTTACTGCGCAGCAGATCGATTATGCGGGTGGTGGAGCCGGGTGCGTCCGGCATGTCGATGACATACTGGTGAGAGCCGTCCTGGATGCCGGTGGCGTGGATGAAACCCCGGAGAATGTCCGTTTCACTGAGCAGGCCGACCAGCTTGTTTTCGTCATCGAGGATCATGATCCCGGAAATGCGCTCCTTGAGCATGATCAGGGCCGCTTTTTCCAGGGTGTCGTCCTGTTTCAGGCTGATGCATTTGTCCGTCATCACATCCTTGATCTTCATCTCCGAGAGCAGGTAGTACATTTCATGGATGTCGGTTTCGGAGGTGGTGGAGGGGGAGGCTTCCTTGAGGTCCCGGTCGGTGACGACCCCGATCAGCTTGTTGTGCGACATGACCGGCAGCCGTCTGATATTGTTTTCCTTCATGATACGGGTAGCCCGCATGACGGACGTGTTGGCGTCAACCGTCAGTATATCGGTGGCCATCCAGTCTTTGATCAGCATGGAATCCTCCTGCTTGTACTCTTTCCTGCATTATTTGCCTGTGCCGGGCGGGCGGCAGCCCTCCTGCCGGGTTGCGGCCGTTTCCCGTGCGGCAGGGATAAGTTCCCGGAAAAACACTTGAAAGTGCAGCAATCTCACACTATAAAATATTCAAGATTTTATCGCAAGATTAAACCGTTAATTTCTCCCCGGCAGTGGAGATTTTCCTTGACCTGCCGAAACCGGGAGTGGCGCGGCCTGTTTTGCAGAATGCATGCATCGGCCGATGGAGGCTGTTCAGCCGGAATGGACGGAAAAACAGATCAGAAACCAATGAAGGCGGCCGCGGACGGGGAAATACTGCCCCTGCTCCGGTGGCTTGAGGGGCGGCGGGATTTTGTCTTCCTCGACACCGCCCGGCCGGACCGGGAAAACCGCCGCTCCTTTCTCTTTACCGAGCCGCGGGAGTGGCTGGTCTGCCCGGGCCGGGATTCGCTGGAGGAATTCTTCGCCGCCGCGGCCGCCCGCCTCGGGGGAGGGAGCTATCTGGCCGGCTGGTTCGCCTACGAGTTCGGCTACCTGCTCGAACCGGCCCTGCACTCCCTCTGCACCGGGATCCCCGGCCCCTTCGCCGTGCTCGGCGTGTTCGGCGAGCCGCTCGTCATCGATCACGGTCGTGAAGGGCAGGGAATCCAGGCCGGCCTGACCGGC
>JALHJD010000208.1 GCA_022837185.1 Desulfobacteraceae bacterium | reverse complement strand
CGTTCCACGGCCTCGATCAGGGCGTCGCGGACAACCCTGAATCTGGTGGCATGGGGATCATGGCAATGGATGCAGCCCAGCGGATTCTGCACGTCCCTGATCAGCTCGTTGGTATCCGAGGTGCGGTCCCACATCGCCCGATCATCCTTGTCGCCCATATACTTCCACTTCAGAATCAGATCGGAAGTCTTGCACTGCAGGCAGACCGGATTACCGGCCGCGGCGGTCTGGGGCAGGGTCCTGCCGGTATCCTCGAGCACGTCCCACACCTTGCCGGTACGGGTGTAGCCGAACAGGTCCTTGAACTGGTAGCGGCCCCCGGCAAAGCGGTCAACGACAAACTGGTCGATGACCATGAAGGGATGGGCGCGGGGTTCATTGTGCTCCTTGGTGAAGCCGTGCGGGGCGAGCAGCTTGTCCTGCTGCGGGGAGCGTCCGGTGGGCATCCCTTTTTCCTTTCGGGCTTCCCCCTCCCAGTTCATCCGGTAGAAGCTATCATACTGGTCGGGATGACACTCGCCGCAGGTCGACAGCTCAAGGCTGGTGACGGGCTTGGCCTTCTCAGGATCATCGACATGGGCAGCCGTTTCGCTGTGGCAGGCGGCGCAGCCGAGGTCCATGTGCTTGGAGCCCTGGTGCAGCTTCTGCACTTCCTCATGGCAGTCAAAACAGGTGCCCGGATCGATGTCCGCGGCCAGAACCGGCATGGTGAAAGCGGACCAGGCAAAAATACCTCCAGATACCAACAAGATGCTGCATTTTTTCATTTCTCCGGCCTCCATGAATATGAACGGTTTTCGGGTCGGTTTCAGAAACATTCTGTTCAAATTCTATGGGAGTAAAAAGTCTGTGTCAAGGTGATTCCCGGCGGCGGTGGAGAGTTGGGAGTCGGCAGCATACCAGAAGCCAGAGGACAGATGACAGAAGACAGACGGAGTTTGCAGCTTCGCTGTTGGTTTGGACATCCCCTCCCCCTCTCCCGGCGGAGCGAGGGAATAAACACCCTTCTCCCGGGGGAGAAGGTGCCCCGCAGGGGCGGATGAGGGGAATCCGGCTGTCGCCGGGGTTCGCTGGCGCGAAAGGTACGAGGTTCGAGGCATAAGGTTCGAGGTTTTCAGCTTGGAGCTTTCAGCTCGTTCCAGCTGCTAACTGCTAACTGCCAACTCCCAGGCGAAGCCTGGGCAGAGAAGGTGCCCCGCAGATGAAAGCCGACAGCGAAGCGGGACAGCACCTTCTGGCTTCTGTCCTCTGGCTTCTGTCCTCTGGCTTCTGGCCTCTGGCTTCTGGCTTCTGTCCTCTGGCTTCTGGCTTCTGATATGCTGACGGCTGCCAACTTTTCATCTGATGATCCGTAGATTCCGCCACAGCCAGATCAGAAAAGCCAGGGCCAGATAGAGCGTCAGCATGGGCAGAACGAGAAAAACGTTCCCGAAGGACAGGTAAAACAGCATCAGCTTGCGCCAGGCGCGGCCCTGTTCGCCAAGGAGCCGCATTTTGACGATTTTTTGCCGCTCTTCGAGGGCCGCGGCCGGTGGGGAAAGACAGGGGTCGTCCGGCCGCAGCCGGCCCGCTGCCGCCGTTTCTTCCCGGCATTCCTCGACCAGCTCCCGCAGCGCCTCCTTCCGGACGATCTCCGGCCGCAGCCGCTCGCCGGCCTGGTTATAGACGTCATGAACCATGGCGAAATTATTGAGGGCCAGGGAGACAATCCAGACTGCGTACGCCAGGCAGACCGCTCCCCAGCCCAGCCACAGTGGAAGGTATTTCGGCCGCGGCATCATCCTGCCCTGCCGGCATCAATGCCCGCCCTGTCCCCATCGGGCAAAGTTTCCGGCTGTTTTACGGAAATATTGAGTATTGTTTGCATTTATCCGGGACATGCGGTTGAATTACAGGGAAAGTATAACAGAATCTCAGGTTCGGGAGGTAGATTTTATGAATGTTTTCGTGGATCGCATGCTGCGCGCCGCCAAGCTGGATGTCCACCTGTATGAAGAGGTTGAGGCGGACAGAACCGCCATGCCCCAGGCCATGGGCGTCGTCATCCTTGCCAGCGTCGCCGCCGGCATCGGAACCATGGGCATGGAAGGGGCTTCCGCCGGCGGCTTTGTCATGGGAATCGTCGCCTCCCTCGGCGGCTGGTATCTGTGGGCCCTCCTCACCTACTTCATCGGGACCAGGTTTCTCCCGCAGCCCCAGACCCAGGCCGACCTGGGCGAACTGCTGCGCACCATCGGCTTCTCGAGCTCTCCGGGCCTGATCCGGGTGGCGGGCATCATCCCCGGCGTGGCCCCCATCGTCTTTTTCGCGGCAGCGGTCTGGATGCTGGTGGCCATGGTGATCGCGGTCAGGCAGGCCCTTGACTACACCAGCACCTGGCGGGCGGTGGGGGTATGCGCCATCGGCTGGGTGATCCAGACCCTTGTTCTGATGCTCGTCTTCGCCCTGTTCGGCGTCGGGGCCTCTCCTCCTGCCGGATGATTCTCATTCTCCGGAAGCATCCGCCGCCGGCCGGCAGGGCCGGAGGGTGACCCAAACGGGATCTTGCCGGTTGCAGTTTCCGGACGAGGCTGAGCGATGAACATGTTTCCCATCGATAACGTTATGTTCCTCCGGCTCGGTTTTTTCCTGGGCATTTTCCTGGCCGTGGCTTCCTGGGAAATACTGGCTCCCCGCCGCCCTCTGGCGCACGGGCGCCTTGTCCGCTGGACGAACAATCTCGCCCTGACCACGTTCAACTCGGTGCTGGTCTACCTGGTTTTCCCCGCGGCGGCGGTGGGCGCGGCGTTCTACGCAGGGGAGATGGGCTGGGGGCTGCTGCGCCTCTTCCCGCTTCCCGGCTGGGCGGAAGGGGCGGCGGCCATAATGGTCCTGGATTTTTCCATCTATGCCCAGCATGTCCTTTTTCACCGGATTTCGCTTTTCTGGCGCTTTCACAGGATGCATCACACCGACCTCGATATCGACGTCACCACCGGAGCCCGGTTTCATCCCGGAGAAATCCTCCTGTCCATCGTCATCAAAATGGGAGTGATTCTGGCGCTCGGCGCCCCCCCATGGTCGGTCATCGTCTTTGAAATCCTGCTCAACGCCACTTCCATGTTCAACCACGGCGACATCTCCATGCCTGAGCATGCCGACCGGATTCTGCGGCGCCTGGTGGTCACCCCCGACATGCACCGCGTTCATCACTCGGTCATCATCCGGGAAACGGACAGCAACTACGGCTTCAATTTTCCCTGGTGGGACAGGCTGTTCGGCACCTACCGCCCCCAGCCCGCGGCCGGTCACACCTCCATGGTTCTGGGCCTGGCCAACTACCGGGACCCGAAATGGCTCACCTTGCCGTGGATGCTTATCGTTCCGTTCATGGGCCGGGAGCGGTAAATAAACCGACCGTTTGCCGATGGACGGCGGGCCTGCTCATCAATCGGACTGATTTGGGAGCCTGTACGCGGCATGTGCCGAACGGCCTGCCGCTGAATTATCGTACTGCGCAACAGGAGGAAAAATGGACGGGAACACGGCCCTGCAACTCTTGCAGACCATGATCGACTATTTCGAGACAGGCACCAGGGAAACGGATCAGGCCGCCAAGGCGATCCTCGACTGGGATTTCCAGCACCTGGACGCCTGGCGGGCGGAAGTCAAACACCTTCGGGAAAGCGGCGAGTGGACCGGAGTGCGCGCTCCGGAGGCGGAGCTGATTGCCGGGGCGCTGCGCTTTATCCGGCAGCAGCTTGCAACCCCGTCCGACTGAAGCAGAATGGATTTTTACCCTTTCGTCACCCGGGTGGCACGGTTATTGTTTTTATTGTCGGCTATGGAAGGATAATGACGGACGTCCTTCCGACCTTATCGTCAAAACCTGGAAAACAAGGAGAAAGTCATGAAAAGAGTGGAAGGAAAAGTCGCTGTAGTCACCGGCGGCGCCCTGGGAATAGGCAGGGAATCGGCCCTGCTGCTGGCCAGGCACGGGGCAAAAGTTGCGGTGACCGATATCAACGATGAAGAGGGTGAAAGCGTTGCCAGGGAAATAGCGGAAAGCGGCGGGACCGGGAAATACTGGCATCTCGACACATCCCGGGAAGACAGCGTTGCCCGCGTGTTCACCGAAGTCGCCCATGAATTCGGATCCATAGACATCCTGGTCAACAATGCCGGCATAGCAGGGGTGAACAAACCCACCCATGAAATCACCGCCGAGGAATGGGACACGGTCCTGCGGATAAACATCAACGGGGTGTTCTACTGCACCAAACACGCGGTTCCCTATATGCAGAAGGCCGGCGGAGGAAGCATCATCAACATGTCGTCCATCTACGGCATCGTCGGCGCGGCGGACCTGCCGCCCTATCACGCCTCCAAGGGGGCGGTGCGGCTGATGACCAAGAACGACGCCCTCATCTATGCCGGGGACAATATCAGGGTCAACTCCATTCACCCCGGTTTTATCTGGACCCCCCTTGTCGAAAAGCTGGCCAGGGAATCGCCGGAAGGACTGGATGCCTTCCGGAGGGGGCTTGACAACCGCCATCCCCTCGGCCATGTCGGGGAACCGGAAGATATTGCCTATGGCGTCCTGTATCTGGCCTCCGACGAAGCCAAATTCATCACCGGCAGCGAACTGGTCATAGACGGGGGGTATACCGCTCAATAAGGTACCGGGACCGAGCCTCCGGCCCGGTCCCGCCCTCTCCCATCCCCTAGTCAAGCTTGAAAGTCACCTTCAAGTGCAGGCGATAGGTCTTGGGAACTCCGTTTTCCACCAACACTTCCTTGTCCTTGATCCAGACACTGCGAACGTTGCGCAAGGTTTCGCTGGCTCGTTTGATGCCGGCCTGCAGGGCATCGTCAAAACTCTTTTCCGAATCCGCGCTCAATTCAATGACTTTTGCAATTGATGCCATGGCAACCTCCTTCTTTGTACGATTCATAAAAATGGCGTGATGTCTTCCGCCGGGCCGCCGGGAAAATCCGGGCGGCCTTTTCCTTGCAACGGTCCGCGATCCAGGCTCCCGGTCATAACGGAAACCAGTTGGCGGAGAGCTAAGGATCCGGATCTCCGCCAAGCGAACCTGCAAACCTGACGATGATTATCAAATTTCATGCCACAGCAATGTACGCCATTACTCTTGAAACCGCAGAAAAAGAGGCGTTTCTCCCTGGCAGGCGTGCCCCGGAAAGGAGAACAGAAAAGTTGGGAAGTTCTGACCCCGGCGTGTGGGAAATCCGGATTCCGGTTCGGCAGGACTCGTCCGGCGGGGCAGGATTCGATGCGCCCCGCCGACTGCAGGGCTGAAATGCTCTTCTGCGTCCGAGACCTCTGCCTGCCGGCTTGATTCACCGTGTCACTCTGCGGGCCCCCGGAACCGTATTCCGTTCCCGGCAGACAAATCCCTCGAT
>JALHJD010000207.1 GCA_022837185.1 Desulfobacteraceae bacterium | reverse complement strand
CCATGTCGCGGAGCATTTCAAGTCTGTCCTGGTTGTTGTCGTCGAGCTTGTCAATTTCCGTATCAAGAAGGTGGGCGTACGAATACATGTTTTCCACAGCGAGACCAAGGGCGGACCGCATGCCGTCAAGGGCATAGTCCTTGTTCCGTATGATGATTATAGCCTTTTTGTATTCCATTCCATACCCCCTATAAGCTCAGGTAACAATCATAGTCTTCAATGATCAGACCGTGCTGGGTCTGGGTTGCCATTTTTTCCTTTTTCAGCCCTTCCGGAACATCGTCGGCGGAGTATCCCATTTTGACATAGCTGTCGACACAGATGGAAACATCGTCGGCTATCTTGCACAATTCCGGAAACTGGGGGTCTTTCGATAATTTTGTCCCGGTCCAGGTGAAAAATATTTTCACCTTGGAGCCCTTTGCCTTGGCGGCCTTGGTTACGCCCATTACATGCTGCATGACGTAAGGATTTGTTACGAAAATTCCCAAACTTTTTGCCATAATGCCCTCCTTGAAAAGATAAGCGGCGCCTTTCCGGTCAGGAAAATGCGCCGTTTATGCTTTTTGGTTCGTTGCGGATCAACCCTTTTTGATAAAAAAGCTTGTGTACCCGTCCTCTTCCTTGAGTCCAAGAAATTCATGGCCGGATCGTTCGCACCACCCGGGGATGTCATTTTTGGACCCGGGATCGGTCCCGTCAACCCGCAGAATTTCTCCGGAATTGATTTTCCCTATTTCCTTTTTGGTGCGGAGCAGAGGCATGGGGCAGCTCAGACCTTTCGCGTCCAAAACGGCTGCTACGGTGAGACCATCCGGTGCTATTTTTGCATCACTCATTTGATTCCTCCTACCATGAAAATGAATTGAAAGGGCCCATGAAATATCCGGGTTTCACAAGCATCGGGCAATCTCGCACTACCACATGGTAACCGCAATTTTACCCTTATTAAACAGTTTTTATACAGAATAGGCCAAAGCCTGTCAAGGCAAAAATGAATGACAATTCAAGTATTGTTCATTACATAACCATCTGTTTTGAGTGAAATTTTGTTTTAATGGGAATCATTATCCACAGGGTATGGTCTTTAACTTCCTTGACAAAATTCAGAGGCACAGGTAAGAATTTTTACACACAGTCTGGCTCGAACCCATTGTTGGGGTTGGGGCCCCTGATCAATAATGACAATATTGAGGAGGGGATTGTATGGGCGGGAAAATCAAAGAACTCTACAACAATTTATGCAAGAAGGAATGGGACCCGATGACCACCGGGATCATCGTCGCCCTGTTCAGCATCCTGATGATGGCCTGGTGGCGTCCGTGGGGTGCCGTAGGCGCAGTGCGCAACTGGGGAGACTGGATATTGTATGCCGTCGGCATTTATTCCAATCCCGATACCCTGGAGGCGCTTGGTTTTCTGGATTGGGGCGGCGACCCGAATCTCCAGAAGTCGTTCTGGTACAACTCCGGCTCGGTGATCGGCATCGGCTTTGTCGGCGGCGCCTTTCTTTCCGCCCTGCTGGGAGGGCAGTTCGCCTTGCGTTTTCCTCCCCTCCGTGAATGGGTAAAGGCGATAATCGCCGGTATCCTGATGGGCATCGGCGCGACCTTTGCCGGCGGATGCAATGTCGGCGGCATGTACAACGCCCTGGGCAACCTCAGTGCCCATGGTTTTGCCATGTGGTTCGGGCTGATTTTCGGTGTCCTGTTCGGCCTCTGGCTCCTCTATAAGGAAATGGAGCACATCACCTGGGGCAGCGGCGGCGCCAAGACCATTGATTTTCCGGTTCAGGTCCAGGTGGTCCTCGGGATTGTCGTCATCGGTGCCTTCATCTGGGGTGCCTACCAGTACGCCAATTATGACGGTGATGAACTGACCGATTATATCAATTCGCTTCCCGGGGTACTTCTCATAGCCGTCGGTCTCGGCTATACAATGCAGCGCGGCCGCTGGTGCATGGTTCAGGGTTTCCGGGAGCCCCACATGACCGGCAACGGAACCATGGCTAAATCGGTGGCCCTCTCCATCTGCATAGTAGCCATCGGCGCCGCGGTGCTCAAATATGAAGTTCCGGTCCGGGCCGAGGGGGAAGCGGTTCTGGCCCCCATTAACTATGTTCGCGGCACGTTCGGCTGGGGCGGGGTGTTCGGCGGCTTTGTCTTCGGACTCGGCGCAATGCTGGCCGGCGGGTGCGGTACCGGGACCCTCTGGCGGGTCGGCGAGGGCCAGTTGAAGCTGTGGATGGCAATGATAGTCTTCGCCATCTCCAGTTCCCTGACCAGCCTCTGGGTGCAGGGCAATGAATGGGAGGCAAACGGCGTTCTCGGCAAGTATGTTTATCTGCCCGATGTCATGGGGTATGGCTGGAGCCTGGCCCTCGTCTTGTTTTCCATGGCGGTCTGGTATGTAGTGGTTATCTGGAACGAGGATTCCAATAAACTTATTCTGCCCATGTAAAACAGACCGTTTACGCGAATTTTTCAACGGCGCAGCGTCGGGGGAGCCCGGCGCTGCGCTTTTTTTTTCGCGCTGGCGGACGGAAAAGCGTATACTGCTACCGGGTAAGGAACAATGAAGGCATCTGACCGAACCAAGCTCCGCCGGGCTGTCCTGGAGGAACGGAACCTGCTGTCCCCCGGTGAACTGCAACGGCGAAGCACACTGATTACCGCCGGGCTGCTGGGAATGCAGGAACTTGACCGCGCCGCAACTGTTCTGGTTTATATGCACTTCCGCAGCGAAGTCCGGACGCTGGAGTTGATCAGGCTGCTGCTGGCCCGGGGCAAAACCGTATCCATTCCCTGTGTTGTACCTGGTGTCTCCCGGCTGCTCGCTGTTCGGATCACCGATCCGGTAAACCAGGTCAGACCGGGATATAGCGGTATACCCGAGCCGCTGCCCGAACTGCTTTCCCATGGCATCTGCGACCCCGCCGATCTTGAGGTGGTCATCGTGCCCGGTTCGGTTTTTGACCGCAGGGGGGGACGGCTCGGCTACGGCGGCGGGTTTTATGACCGTTTTCTGACCGTGGACGCCCCCGGGGCGCTGCGGATCAGTCCAGCCTACGAACTGCAGCTTGTCGCGCGGGTGCCGATGGAACCACACGACCAGTTCATGGATTTCGTGGTCACGGAACGACGGATTTATGCATGCGGGAGAAATCGGTATGGCCGGAACACTCGTTTACAGGGATGAGCTGTTTCTCGAACATGAGCCGGGGTTTGGTCACATCGAATCCCCGGACCGCCTCAAGGTGGTTTATGATGAGCTTGACCGCGAGGGGACATGGCCTGGCCTGATGTATCCGCACTTTGAGCCGGCATCGCTCGAGGTAATCGGACTCAACCATTCTCCTGGGCTGATCAAGAGGATCGCCGAAACCGCCGACCGCCGAAATGACTTTCTGGATGCCGACACCATAACCTCGGCCAAATCATTTGCCGCCGCATGTCTTGCCGCCGGGTCGGTGGTCGACGGCATGCAACGGATAGCAGCCGGGGAGGGGGATAACGGCTTCTGCCTGGTCAGACCGCCGGGGCATCATGCGGAGAGGGATCGCGCCATGGGATTCTGTCTTTTCAACAACATCGCCGTGGGGGCAAAATGGGCCCTGACCCGCCTCGGCCTCAATAGGATACTCATCCTCGACTGGGACCTGCATCACGGCAACGGCACCCAGCGCAGTTTTTACGATACCGATGAGGTTCTGTACTGCTCCATCCATCAATATCCCTTTTATCCCGGCACGGGCGCTCTCCTGGAAACGGGCGAGGGCAGGGGGGAAGGGTTCAACCTCAACGTCCCGCTGCCCGGCGGCCAGGGCGATCATGATTATCTTCTTATTTTCACGGAGCTTTTCGTTCCGGTCATCAGGAGGTACCAGCCCCAGTTCATTCTGGTCTCCTGCGGGTTTGATGTTTACGGCGGGGATCCCCTCGGCGCCATGCGGGTGAGCCCCGCGGGTTTTGCCGGCATGACCAGGGTGCTGGTGAACCTGGCCCGGGAGCTGTGCGGCGGCCGCCTTCTTCTGGTTCTCGAGGGAGGATATAACCTGTCCGGCATGCGAGAGGGGACGATGGCGGTTCTCACGGAGTTGTGCGGCAGGAAGCTGCATCCGAGCCATCCCGATTATTCCATCGCTGCGGAGGAGCCGGCCGGGGATCGGCTGCCGTGGTTCATCGAACAGGCCGTCAACCTTGCAAAAAGTCTCGGGAAAATGTAAAGTTAAGCGTTCTTAACGAGATTTGGGGGAAAGAGACGGGCGCCGGGTATGGCAGGGAAAATTCTTATCGCCGATGACGATGATCTGGTCCGCAACGCGATAGAAAAAATATTGAACATGTTCGGATACGAAGTGGTCCCGGTTGACAGCGGCAAGGGAGTGCTGGCTACCGTCAACGACGGCTTTCACGTCATTATTCTCGACATCAATATGCCGGACATGGACGGGTTTCAGACCCTTGACGCCCTGAACAGAATGAAGTGCGACATACCGGTCCTGTTCCTGACCGGGGCCGGTTCGATGGATTACGCGATCAAGGCCATGAATCTCGGCGCCTATGATTTTCTGACCAAACCCATCGAGGATATCGCCCTCTTTCACGTCAAGGTCAAAAGGGCGGTTGAAAAACGGTACTATGTCCTCCGGGAAAAGGATTACCGCCGGAACCTGGAAAATGAGGTTCGGGAAAAAACCAGGGAACTGGCCGAGAAAAACGAGCTGCTCATGCAGTACAGCCATCAGCTTGAAGAGGCCACCGTGCAGGTTATGTCCACCCTGCAGGCCGCCCTGGAGGAAAAGGATCCCTACACCGCCGGCCATACCCGCCGGGTGACCGAGTATTCGATGCTGCTCGGCCGGGCCGCCGGGTTGAGCGAAGAGGACATGCTGGTTCTGGAAAGGGCCGCCCATTTTCACGACGTCGGCAAGCTGGTGATCGATCTGTCGTGCATTCGGAAGCCGGGAATACTGTCATCGGAGGAGTGGGCGCTGATCAAAAAACACCCGGAAGTCGGCGCCAACATCGTCCAGCCGCTCAAATTTACGGAACGGGAACGGATCATCATTCTCAATCACCATGAACGCCTTGACGGCAGCGGCTATCCCCGTGGAATCGGCGGAGACGAGCTCGATACATTGACCAGAATCATCACCATTGCCGACAGCTACGACGCCATGACCTCGCGCCGCAACTACCGCCGCAACCTGTCCGCCGTCGAGGCGATGGCCGAGCTTCGCCGCTGCGGGGGCACCCAGTTTGATCCCGATCTGATCAGGATCTTTGCCGAAGCTGTTTTTGCCGAAAAAACGGCGCCGGTCAACTGAAGCGCCATCGCCTGTTGACAGACACCGCTCCAGGTGTCAAATTAAGCGGAATTTTTCCCATTAACCCCTGACAGACGACCATGAAGATCACCAGAGAAGAAGTGGAACATGTGGCCAACCTCGC
>JALHJD010000206.1:5317-10790 GCA_022837185.1 Desulfobacteraceae bacterium | reverse complement strand
TATCCGTCGACCGGCACCGCCGGCCAACGTTCTCAAGGACTATATAGCATTCTTTGACCGCAAAGGAAATGGTCAACATGCACCCGCCGGGAGAGAAGGATGATCGGAGTGACCCCATGGAGATAAGCAGGTCCGAGCAGAAGCGGCGGCTGAAGCGGCTCGAAGAACTGGCCGCCGAACTGGCCGGGCTGTCCCCCGCCGAGATCGGCAGAATTCCCTGCAGCGGCGAGGTCCGAAAGGAGCTGCGCGATGCGGCGGCGATGAAGGGCGGCGCCAGAAAGAGACAGCTCAAATATATCACCAGGCTGCTCAGGGAGGAGCCGCTCGACCCGATCTATGCCTTTGTGAGCGGCAAAAAGGGGGCCGCTCTGCGGGACAAAAAGGAATTCCACGAGATGGAGCGCTACCGGGACGCCATTCTCAATGAAGCCATTGCGGCGTACCGGGACGCCGGCGACAGTCCGGATGCGCTGGGGGAAGAGTGGTCCGGCCGGGTTATCGAAGAGGTCCGGGACGTCCTGCCGGGTATGGACGGGAAGGCGGCGGCCCGCCTGGCTTCGCTCTATGCCGGGACCCGCAACCGCAAATACAGCCGTGAACTCTTCCGCCTCCTGCGGGCGGCCCATGAACTGAAGAAACGAAACCTGGGACCCGACGGCGGAAAAACACAGGGGTGAGACATGGAATACAGGGCAGGCTCAATGGGCAGGATTTTTTATATCCGGCTCGATGACGGGGACGATCTGCATCAGTGCATCCGGGAACTGGTTGTCAGGGAGCAGGTTCGCTCCGCCTGGTTCCAGGTATTCGGGGGGCTGAAGAAGGCCGGGGTGGTGACCGGGCCCAGGGAGCCGGTCATGCCTCCCGACCCGGTGTGGACCACGGTCACGGAGGCCCGGGAAATCCTGGGGATCGGCAGCGTCTTCCGGGACGGGGAGGAGCCGCTTATTCATTTGCACGCGGCCATGGGCCGTCACGGCGACACCCTGACAGGCTGCGTCCGCCGGGACAGCATGGTCTACCTGGTTGACGAGGTGCTGCTTATGGAGATGACCGGGATTGACGTCACCCGCCCCTGGTCGGACGAGAGGGGGTTCAACCGGCCGGAGTTCGACGCCCCGAAGGATCAGGGAGCGGCCGGTTGATGAGAAGTGTGCGGGTACCCCTATTCGGCCGGCTCGATCTTGAGGATTTTGTCGCCGGGCTGCAGGGCCTGGCCGATCTTGGCGTGAATTGAGACCACGGTGCCCGTTACTTCGCTCAGCAGAGGGGTCTGCATTTTCATTGCTTCGATAATGGCCACCCTGTCACCTTTTTGTACTTCCTGGCCTTCCTTCACCGTTATTTCGCAGACGTTGCCCTTGAACGGCGCCCGGATATCACCGGAAATGGCCAGTTCCTCGATTTCCTCCCTGGACAGGACGGCGGCCGCCACGGCTCCGGCCTGGACTTCCGGCTCAAAGACAAACAATCGCTGATGATGGTCGATATTGAGGAAAATGTTCTTCTCCCCCGCCTTGTTTGTCTGTGAGGGGCCTATTTCGATGATATGCGCCTTGCCGGCGTGATCGCGGAATTCAAGAGTTTCGCCCAGGGCGAAACCGCCCTGGCGCAGGAAGATGGAGGGCGGCAGCACATAGGAGCGGCCGAATTTTTCTTCGAATTTGAAAAACTCCACGGCATCGTTGGGATGCTGCAGGTAGGTCACCAACTGCTCCTCGGTCGGCTCCCGGCCGATGCGCTCTCTGAGGGTGGCGCGCTCCTGCTCGATGTCCATGTCCTCGATTTTTTCCACCCCGCCTTCCTCCTCGAGCAGCTGTTCCCAGTCGGGGCCGAATACTTTTTCATAGATCCAGTCGGCCGGCCGGTAGAAGGGAAAGGGTCCGTATTTGCCCAGCAGGAGATTTTTCAGGTCGCCGGAGGGATTGCCGTAGCGCTCGCCGTCAACCACGTTGCTGACCGCGGTGGTCCACAGGATCTGGGAACCGGGGGTCACGCTCCACCAGTTGCCGAGTTCGACCTGGACCCTGGGAAGCTCCTTGTGCAGGATGTCGGGCATCTGCTTGAGGAAGCCTCCCTTGTCAGCCTGCTCCAGGCTGCTGCCCATGGCTCCGCCGGGCAGCTTATGGATCTGCACCGTGGGCATGAAGCCCTTGATCTGGGATTCGAAGGCGGCGTAATAGGGCCGCTCGTCCCGGATGGTGTCCGAGGTGGCGATGATGGCTTCCTCGTCGATGCCGATGGCCTTCTTGTCGTAGTCCTTCAGGGTCTGGATGACGGTCAGCGAGGGCGGCGGCCCGTAGAACCCGGTAAAGGAGTGGTCGGAAGCGTCGACAATGGTCGCCCCGTTCAGGACAGCGGCGGTTATCCGGCCGATGTCGTTGCCGTCGGTGTTGTGGCCGTGGTAGTGGATGATCAGATCCGGGAAGGCCTGCTTGACGGCGTCGACGAGGTCGCCGATCCGCTTCGGCGTGCCGAGGCCGCCGTGATTCTTGATGCAGAGGATGATCTCCTCGCCGGTCACCTCTACAATCTCCCGCACCTTGGAGATGTAGAATTCGTTGGTGTGCTCCGGGCCCGTGGAGAAGCAGATGCACGGCTCGTTGATCTTGCCGGCCTTGGCCACCTCCTCGAAAACGGCGGTCATGTTGGGGATGTAGTTCATGAAATCAAAGGTCCGCCATACGTCCACATACTTGGCGAATTCGCGGACCGTCAGCCGGATGACATTCTGGGGGTAGGGGCGGTAGCCGAACAGGTTGACCCCGCGGCACAGGGTCTGGAACAGGGTTTTGGGCATCTGTTCCCGCAGCAGTCTCAGCTTGAGGAACGGATCGACCTGCTTGCGGAGAATGTCGACATGGATGGAGGCGCCGCCGGTGATTTCCAGGGAAAAATAGCCGGCCTCCTCCCTGGCCGGCGCCGCCAGCAGATCCGTGTGCAGGAGAATCCGGTTTTTGTAGTCCGACTGGGACATGTCCCGGGTGGTGTTGGTAATGTAATACCCGTCAGCCTGCCGCAGGATGGACAGCACTTCGGCAGTATTCATGGCTGTCGTGATTCGTGTCATGGTGTTCAATCCTCGATCTGTTCAGGATGCGCTAAAGTGTCTTTCGGTTTATTGGCAGGGGGATCCGGCATCAGGCCGCATAGATGTTTTTCCCCTGGTTGTGGATTTCAGCGATCAACCGGGCCAGCTTGTTCACCTCGCTGGTGTATTCCTCGTAATCGAACAGGTGCTGATGGGTGTCGAGGTAGGAGGTGTTGAAGTTGCCACCCCTGAAATCGGGATCGTTGACCAGGTTCAGGTAAAACGGAATGGTGGTCTTGGGGCCGGTAATGACAAAGTTGGTCAGGCATCTCCTGAGACGGTCGACCGTTTCGTTCCAGGTCCAGCCGAACACGGTGAGCTTGACCAGCAGGGAGTCGTATTCCTCGGGGATGGTGAATCCCTGGTAGCAGAAGCCGTCCAGGCGGACCCCGTACCCGCCGGGTGACTGGTAGACGGTGATGGTTTTGCCGCCCTCGGGCATGAAATTGTTTTTCGGGTCCTCGGCGTTGATCCGCATTTCAATGGCGTGACCGCGGAGCTGCACGTCATCCTGGTCGAAGAGCAGTTCCCTGCCCAGAGCCACTTTTATCTGGGTGCGGACAATGTCGATGCCCGCGATCATTTCCGTCACCGTATGCTCAACCTGCAGCCGGGTATTGATCTCCATGAAGTAATACCTGTTGTCCTTGTCGAGCAGGAACTCAACGGTGCCGGCGTTGGTGTAGTTGGCGGCTTTCGCGGCCTTGACCGCCGTCCGGCAGATCTCATCCGCAAGTTCCGGGCTCAGGTGAAAGGCCGGGGCGATCTCCACCAGCTTCTGGTTGCGGCGCTGGATTGAACAGTCCCTGGTGCCGAGATGCACGGTCTTGCCGTACTTGTCGGCGATGATTTGGACTTCCACGTGCTTGGGTTCGACAACCACCTTTTCCAGGTAGACCGAGTCGTCATTGAAAGCGGCCTTGGCCTCCTGGCGGGCGATGGCATACTGTTCCCGCAGTTCCTTTTCATTCTCGATGCGGCGGATTCCCCTGCCGCCGCCCCCGGCGGTGGCCTTGAGCATCAGGGGGTAGCCGTGCTGGGAGGCAAAGGCTTTTGCCGCGCGCAGCCCCTCGTCGCCGGCCGGCAGATTTTCCGTGCCGGGGACCATGGGGATTCCCGCCTCCGCCATGATTTTCCGGGCCATGACTTTGTTGCCGAGTTTTTCGATGACGTCGGAGCTCGGACCGATGAAGATCAGCCCCGCCTCATCGCAGGCTTTTGCCAGCAGTGGATTTTCGGCGAGGAAGCCGTACCCCGGATGAATGGCGATGGCGCCGGAACGCCTGGCGGCTCTGATAACCTTCTCAATGTTGAGATAGTCCCTGCGGGGACCGTCCCCGATCCAGACCGCCTCATTGGCGATGCGGATGTGTCTCGATTCGGAGTCGGGCGATTCGTAGATGCCGACCGCCTCCATGCCCAATTCCTGGATTGCCCGCATGATTCGGATGGCAATCTCCCCCCTGTTGGCTACTAAAATTTTCGTGCTCAATGTTTTTCCCTTTCTTGGTGGTCGCACTAAGAGCGGACAGTAGTCCGCGCGTTTCCAGAGGAAAGACCGGGATCGGGCAGGGCGCAGGTCCTGTCCGCACGGTTCCTTGTAAACCGGTCCTTCGGGAACCTTTTCAGTTCAAGGTATGAGATGACGGATATCAAAAATCTGGACTATTCATTTGATGCGCGAGGCATTAAGAACGAATAATTAGCATGCTCATGGGATTTTGACAAGAGCAGCCCGCAAGAAAAAAGAGGGTTGCCAGCCGGTCCGGTAGAGGTCGGGCCGTGGTTGGCGGCGGCCATTGCGCCGGCCTGGCGGGGGTGAATCCGTTACTGGATATTTCTTTTCCAGGGAGGAAAAAGGAACCCCTTTTTCGCAGGAGCGCGCCGGGGGGCCCGCGTCAGCCCCTTTCCTCCCGATCCGCCTGACGGAGCTGTTCGAAATCGGCAAGGGGACGAATCCGGCCGCTGTGAATGGCATTGAGCAGGTGCTGCGGATCGTCGCAGAATCTGTCAGCCTGCCTGAGCGGATCAAAGAAGCAGGAGTTGTACGAGGACACAAGGTTGAGGTGCTCCCACCTGGTAATATAATATTCAATGAGGCCGGGCAATTCGGTAAAAACGGTCTCCTCGGGATCGGGAACGCCGTAGCTCGTCTTTTTCAGTTTTTCCACCGATAACGTCTGGGTCTTGTAAAAACTCTCCATGAACATCATCTCGGGGGGCATTCTGGCCTCGATGCCTATCCTGTTCAACCCGTTGAGAAAAAATTTCAGGCAGCGGACGCCGAATCCGGCCAGGGGATAGGAAACGTACAATTCCTTGGGAATGCCGACGTCCAGGTAGGACTTGATCGTCAGGATGAGCTGGCTGAGCCTGACGGGG
>JALHJD010000206.1:457-5295 GCA_022837185.1 Desulfobacteraceae bacterium | reverse complement strand
GGAAAACTCCTCCCTGTTTTCAAGGAGATAATGAACAAAAGGAGGGATTTTCCGGCAGCTGGTATAGGAGTGCATGGCATCCCTGCAGGTGAGCATGACCGGCATCGCCTGTTTGGCGATGGAGAACAGCAGCCGGTGGAATCCCTGTATCTTGTGATCGTGTTTGCCGTACACCACCGCCAGTTTGACGATGGTGAAATCGAGCCCCCTGGTTTCGTGCAGATGGTGCAGGGTCCTCTCGGCCATCAATTTTGATTTGGCATAATTGGACAGGTCTGCCGTGAGCGGCAGCAGCCGGTCTTCGCTAAGATTTTCCCCTTCGGGCAGAGTGGCGGCGGAGCTGAAATGAATAAAGGGAATTTTCAGGGCCATGGCCGCTTTCGCCAGGTTGACGCATCCCAGATAGTTGGTTTCGTAGGAAAGCTGGGCGTCGCTGTCGAGGGAGGCAATGGCGGCGTTGATGATGAAATCGGGCCGGTACTTCTGAAAATAGTGCTGCAGATCCTCCGGCACCCGGATGCTGAGCTTTTTGCTGTTGGGGGACAGTATTTCAATTTCCTCCCCGGTCCCGGTCTTGAAATAATGGTTCAGGGCGCCGCCGATCAAACCGGAGCCGCCGATCAGCACCCCGAATCTGCGGGTGGTCACGTCGATTCGGGCCGAGGGGCTTTTCAGCTTTGAGAGGAGAAAGAGGGGCCGCTGGAAGTCCTTTCCTTCCTCCTTCGCCACCTGCTGGAAAAAATCGCATTTTTTGCAGACGTCATATTTCGCCGCATGGGTCCCCTGCACCTTGCCGCCGCAATAGGTGCCGGCCACGACCCAGCAGGCCCTTCCCGAATTCGTGCCGCCATGAACGGAGTCGAGCCTCGTTTCAGCAGCCGCCGGGCAGAGGGCATGGCCGTCCCCTTCCGAGCCGGGCCCCCGGCCGCACTGTTTTACCTCCCAGCAGTTGAGTTTCTCATTTTTCATGGAACATTCCTTCCCCCTCCCGGCTGAAACGGAGAACCGGACGGCCGACTCTGTCCGGCAGCCCGATTTCTCTTCCGTCAGCTGTAATTCTCGGGCTTTTCAGCAGTTTCGGCCGTGCGAATATTGGGGGATGCTGTCTGTGATCAGACTATATGGTGCCACGGTGTGGTTGTCAAGGTGGCGCGGCGATCCAGAGCTCGCTGTTCCGGCCACATGCGGCCCCGGCCGCCCCTGTCTGCCGCGGTCCCAGTGCTCCTCCGCCCGGTGGGCCGGAAAACCTACACTTCGTCGGCGATCCCTCCGCTGACATCAACCACCGAGTTGTCGCCGTAGGGGCCGGGCACATATTTATCGGCGGCCCAGTCATTTTCCCAGCGGCTGTTGTCGATCAGATAGCGGAACTGGTACTCCCGGCCGCTGGGGAGATCCAGGTCGATTTTAAAGGAGCCGTTCTTCAATTTCCGCAACGAGTTGCCCTTTTTTTTCCAATTGTTGAAATCACCGACTATACAGACGGTTTTAGCCGGGCCGGCGGCTTCTTTCGGCAGGGAGAAGGTAACCTTGCAGACAGGTTTGGATTTCAGGTATCGTTTCTTGATCGCCATCAGCACACCTCTTCAGGGAAATAGATTTATGCAGCACACAACAGATATTCAACGGTGGATCGTTCAACCGGAAAGCGCGGGATTGCATTCCCGATCGCCGCCGGGACCGGTCTGAACAATCGGTTCCCGGAGATACGGGTAATTATACGGACGGTTGCCCCCATAGTCAAAGGGCTATGAAGGGTTATATTGGGCAAGCCGCCGGACAAGCTCCTCCCGCCGATCGTAGAGTCGTTTCTGATCCCTTGGCGGATGCGTCGCAAAAGCATAGGCCGTTATGATCGGCAGGGCTATGGTGACATCCACATAGCAGACAACCGCGTCGGGCAGACGCTGGGGGTCGATTTTTCCCCAGCTTACCGCCTCGGACGGAGTGGCGCCGGACAATCCGCCCGTGTCCGGACGGGCATCGGTTATCTGGAGAAAATAGTCATGGCCTTCCTCCTCGATACCGAGGATCTCCTGGATATAGGGCTCGGTCTGCAGGAGGAAATTCTTGGGCGATCCGCCGCCGAGGATCCAGACCGCACTTTTCCCGTTTTTCTTGGCATCAAGGACAATTGCAGCCGTTTCATTGACATCCAGTGCCACATCCAGCCGCGGACCGCCGCCGGACAGCGCCGCCCGGGCCACGTTCATGCCGATTGAGCTGTCGCCGGGGGACGAGGTGTAGATGGGCACTCCGGCGGTATAGGCCGCGGAGAGAAGGCTGACGCGGGTCAGTCCCAGGAGCTTTTCCCGTTCCCGGACATACTTGCCGAGGCGGTAATGAAATTCGGCGGTGGACATCGGGGCCTGAAATTCTTCGCCCTTGATCACCTGGTAGACAAAGTCATCGGTGGAAAGCAGGACATCGTAATCGAACAGGATATCATAGATCCTGATGATTTTTTCCTCCCGGAGCCGGCGGTCATCCATGAATGGGGAGCCGGCGTGCAGGTCAAAACCGATGGCGTAGTGGATGTCGTGGTACAGGTTGGCGCCGGTGCTGATGATCCAGTCGACAAATCCGTTTTCGATCAACGGAATGACGGCGGACATGCCCAGTCCGGCAGGGGTGAGCGCGCCGGTCATGCTCAGGCCGACGGTCACGTCCGGCTCAAGCATTTTCCGGGTGAGCAGACCGCAGGCCTCCCGAAGCCGGGCCGAATTGAATGAGCAGAAAGCGTCATCCACCAGCTCACGGATGGTTGTCCGGCTGTTGATTGCCCCGGGCCTGATTTTTGTCCCGAGTATACACTCCCTCTTTTTCATGGTTTCTCCTCCATCTGGGCTGCGCAAAACGGGAAGCGCGACGGCGTACCGGTTTTCCCTCCCTCCGGACGGCATGAGGGGTGGTCTTTGCTTTGTGGGCCTTCGCCGATGCCGAACCAGCCGTTTACTCCACCCCCGGTGAACGCGCAAGGAAAAAAGTAAAATGGGCCGGTTCCACCCCGTGGAGCAGTACGGGCGCAGCTACCAGACAGGGAAGTCCCCCCTGGCCAGCCGGGCGGAAAACTCAGCGGTCCCCTGCAGTCCGGTCCTGATGATCTGTGCAACCCGGGGTTCCGCTTCCGCCAGCGACATGCCGTCCTGCAACGTGAGCTGGGCGGAAACGATTGCGGGCCGGTCGACGGGCTGGCCGATCCGGCTGCCGAGGCGGATGTTGACCTCGGCGATTCCCGGCACCTGCCGGTAAATGTCATCGGCAATCTGCATGGCAAGCAGGGAGTATATTTTTCCCACATGGCTCACCGGGTTTTTGCCCGCCGCGGCCTCCATGCTCATGGGCCGGTTCAGGGCGATGACCCCGTTGACCTTGTTGCCCCTGCCGACCTGGCCGCAGTCCCCGCTTTCTGCGGAAGTGCCGAGTACGGTGAGATAGACGCCTTCCTCGCCGCGCTGCCGGTCATCCAGGGTATTGATCTCAACGTTGATGTCGGACAGCGAATGCTCCCGGCCGGCGAGGTCATCGAGCACGGCCTGCCGGATTTCCTCCTTGCGGTTGAAATAAGCAGGAAGGTCGGGAACATGGCGGTCGACAAATGCCATGGCGATGGTCAGGGACAAGAGTCGGTCGCAGCGGTACCCCATCACTTTGACATCTTCTCCCGCCTCGGGGAACCGGCGTTTGAATTCGGGGGAATTCAGGAGCCGCTCCGTGGCGATGACGAGACGCTCGGTATCGGTATAGGGCGCATAGCCGACCGCGGCGGAGGTGTCATTGGCGCAGATGACCGGCCGTTCGAATATGCCGGTCAGTTCGGCCGATCCGCTTTTGATCTCGTTCTGGAAAACCAGGTGCCGGTCCGGATCCACGTGGCGGAGGTTGTCACGCACCCATTTCCGGGCGGCGGATTCGGCGATGGCGGCCACATCAATGCGTTTGCCGCGGTATTCGGTGGTGGCGCGGTCGCCGAAGATGAACCGCATGGGTTCGACCACGGTCCCGCCCCCCGGACGGGGCCGGGTGCGGCCGGCGACCAGCATGGCCTTGTCGGCATTGTGATGCAGAATACGGCCGAAGGCCTCCATGTAGGCACGGCACAGGGCCACCGACACCTCTTCCATTATCGCATCGCAGATGGTGTCGGGATGGCCGGTCCCCTTGCGCTCCACCATTTCCACCCTTAAGCGGGCAACGGGGGGCTGCCGCAGCTCCTCAACAATGATGTTCACCATTTCGCCGGTCCTCCGCCGTCCCTTTCGGATGCCGTGTCAGCAGAAACCAGAGGAGATGATTCTCAGGCTGCCACCATAATATCATTGTTTTCCACGTCAGAAAAATATCCGTTCATTCCGGAAAGCATGCCGCCGGGAATCAGGGACGCCGGGCGGGGCCCGGGGCTGATTTGTCCCCCGGAAGGGCGGAAGCGGCCTGTCTGCCGGCGTTACCCGGCCGCTTTTCCTTTTTTGCCTTTCTGTTCGGCGATCATGTCGGACAGGGCCCGCAGCAGGTCAATGGCGGAAATCATCCCCACCAGGTCGCCGGTTTTGTCGAGCACCGGGGCCGCTCCGATGCCTTTTTTCAACAGCAGGGCGACCCCCTTGCGCAGGGTGTCATAGGTGTGGAGGACATGCACCTTCCTGATCATCACGTCGCTGACGTGCATTGAGTTGTCCAGGTAGTAGACATGGGAGATATCGTGCGCTTCATCCACCCAGTTGGGCCGGCGCAGTTCACGGTCGCTGATGATGCCGATCAGCCTTCGGTTTTCGTCCACTATGGGCAGGTGCCTGATGGAATGCTCCTTCATGAGAAAAAAGGCTTCCCTGATGCCCATG
>JALHJD010000206.1:0-404 GCA_022837185.1 Desulfobacteraceae bacterium | reverse complement strand
CCCATGTCAGGGGATATGGAAATGACCTGCCGGGTCATATAGTCGCTGACCTTGATCGCCATGGGACCCTCCGAGGGGATAAAAGTTGGTGAGCGAGCCGGGATGGAATCGTCTCGCCGGCCCGGTCTGCCCGCGGGCATTCCTTGCTTTGTTTCTGCTCTATTGAGTAATCTTACCCCTTTCCTTTCCCTCAGGCAAGAAATGGAATAAGGTGGGAAAGGATATGGGTCATGGGATTCACGGCTACCGAGGAGACGTTCCGTTGTTGCGCGCCGATCTTGTCAGTCTGAACTGTCGCTACAGCCACTCCTGCCCGGCGCTGTTCTACGTGCGCGGCGCGCTTGAACACCACCTGTCCGGGCCGGTCCTCAGGATCCGCCAGTTCACCATCAACGATCCCTATT
>JALHJD010000205.1 GCA_022837185.1 Desulfobacteraceae bacterium | reverse complement strand
CTTGTCCATATCAACGATAAAGGAGGCGATCTATGAAAAAACCAATCTATTTGCCAATGGTATTGTTCGTTGTTCTGATCACTGCCTGGGGCGCTCAAGCCCAGATGATGGGAGGCGGAGGCGGCCGGGGCATGATGGGGGAACCGGGCAATCAGCCCGGAACCTTGCCCCAGGCGCAGGAGGAGGAATCATTCATGATGCATCCGGGCATGATGGGCTGTTACGGCATGGGACCCGGCATGATGGGCGGTTATGGCATGGGACCCGGGATGATGGGCGGCTACGGCATGGGACCCGGGATGATGGGCGGCCACGGCATGGGACCCATGAAGCGGCACATGATGGAGGAATATTGGGGCGAAGGAGGCATGAAACCGTTCCGGTCGCCTGAGCAGTACGAGAAATTTCTGGACGCCACCAGGGACATGCGCAAGAAGATGCACGATTTGCGCTTTGAATACGGTGAGATGATGCGCAATCCGGCGACAACCATGGGCGATCTGAAAAAGAAGGAACAGGAGATGACGGAACTGCGGCGGAAAATCATGGAACAGGCCGTGCAGGAATAACCGGTCGGGGCAAACGGCTGCCCCGATGTTTTCAGCACGGCAGGTGGCGCCGCAGCCATCGGCTCAATACAGACCCGGCAGAAATGTGATTACCACCCCGGCTCTCTCAGTCCCCGTCCCGATACGGGTGAAAACCCTGAGCTTTCGTGGTAATCACATTCTCTGCCGATGCAGAAAAGCAACTCCTCTCGCCAACTTTGAGCCTGAATCCCGTCCACCTCCAGCAATCCTCGTCAACCCCTTCCCGTCCGGCCTGACCGGACAAATCCTGCTGAACAGGACCCGCAGACTCTTTTCCGGCCCGTGAATAGAAGACCTCCCTGTGAGCTCTCCCTCCCTAAAAACCTGTCATTCTTTCAACATAAAATTGAATTACTTATTTTTCTATTTTTCGGCATGATTTTTTCATACGGCTGATAACGTGATGATGAATGGTCGGGTCTATTGTTGTTCATTTAACCGGGCGTCAAAAAAACGGCTTACGCGTCATATTCTCTGCTACTGCGCAACAGGAGACGTTCCCGGGCCGGGCAGGTTTTTCGAGAAGCTCGCGTCATGCATGTTCAGACAAAGGAGGTGAGGACCGACACGGGAAATATACTTTTTATCCGGCAACACTACACATTCACTGCAAATTATACATAAGAGGAAGTATCAATGCATAAAATGATTTCCACGGTCGCCTTCGGAGCGATTTCCCTTTTGACCCCCATGCTCGTCCAGGCGGCCGACCTGGACCTTGGCGAAGAGCATCATCTCGTATTCATGCGCGAGGAGGAGAAGCTCGCCCGGGATGTCTACCTGACCCTTATGGAGATGTATCCCGCCGAGCAGGCCTTTTCCAACATCGGCGAGGGATCGGAGCAGACCCATACGGACACAGTGCGCGACATGCTCGCCAAATATTCCATACCGGACCCGAACCCGGATGCCAATGATCTGCCGCACAGCATCGGCGTCTACACCGGCGAGGAGTACGGCTGGTATTTCTCGGAAAAATATAATGAATTGGTGGACTGGGGAGCGCAAAGCGTCCTGGATGCCCTGTACGTGGGGGCGTTTATCGAGGAGCTCGATATGGTCGATATTGTCGGGTGCCCCAAGGTCATCGTCGATACCGACAACACCATCGGCCCGGGCGAGTGCGGTCTCGAGTATACAGACGAGAAGCCCCTCAAGAATATGTACGCGAATCTGGTCGAGGGCTCCAAGGATCACCTCCGAGCCTACGTGAAAAATATCGAAAGCATCATCGGCGAAGGAAATTATCAGGCCCAGATCCTCAGCCAGGAGGAGGTCGACGCCATCCTGGGGCGCTAAGCCCCTTAACCTTTCCTGACAGGGAAGCATACGCCTAATCGTGACCGTACGAGACAGGCCTGCCGGATTGATCCGAAATCCGGATCGTCCCCGCAGGCCTGCCGCTTATGGGTCCTTGGGACAAACAGCTTCGCCGATCACGCCGGAGTTGCACGGGCTGCTGCTTACCCGGGCTCCATGCTGTTCGTTTTCCTCCCCCTACAAACGAACAGAAGGTCTTCTCTGCCAGGCCGGCCTCAACTTCCTTTGCCAATACGCCTGGGGAAGGAAGCTGCTGCTCCCGGTTTTACTGTGCACCAAACAACCTTGACATATCCGTTTATCCGGATATATTGTTTTGCGTTATGCAAGAAGCTCTACGATTATGCAAAGCATTGACCCAGCCCGCAAGATTGCGGATTCTTGCCCTTCTCGGCAAAGGCGAACGATGCGTCTGCGACCTGGTGGAAGTGTTGGGCATGCCCCAGTCCACCGTGTCCAGGCACCTCGCCGTGCTGCGGAACGCCGGCTGGGTGTCGGAGCGTCGTCAGGGGGTGTGGATGTACTACCGAATTGCCGATGACGGGCCGGATCTGCAAAGGACATTGCAAAAGAGCATCCTGGACCACCTGGCAGAACAACCGCAGATAAAAAGGGACCGGGCCGCCTTGGATCGCCATCTGCGGGAAAAGGGAAATTCCTGCTGATGACAGACCCAACGCACCGCCCCACCGGAATGACGCACTTTTCACAACAAAGGAACTGCCATGACAACCACGTCCAAACGCATGAACATCTTTGAACGGTACCTGTCGATCTGGGTTGCCGTCTGCATGGTTGCCGGGGTCGTGCTGGGCAAGCTTTTCCCCGGCCTCACCGCCGCCCTGTCGGCCATGGAGTTCGCCGATGGCAGCCATGTCAACGTTCCCATCGTCGTCCTCATCTGGCTGATGATCTTTCCCATGATGCTCAAGATCGATTTCGGCTCCATCCTGCAGGTCGGCAAAAATCCAAAAGGGCTGTTCATCACCCTGTTCGTCAACTGGATGGTCAAACCCTTTTCCATGTTCGTGCTCGGTTGGCTCTTTTTCAAGATCGTGTTCGCCCAGTGGATTACGCCAGCCCAGGCCGACCAGTTCATGGCCGGGGTCATCATCCTGGCGGCGGCCCCTTGCACGGCCATGGTCTTTGTCTGGAGCTACCTCACCGACGGCGACCCGGCCTACACCCTGGTCCAGGTGGCGGTGAACGACCTGCTGATGCTGGTTCTGTTCGTCCCCATTGTCGGTCTGCTGCTCGGGGTATCCGGCGTGCCGGTCAATTACGATACCCTTATTCTGTCCGTGGTTCTTTTTGTGGTGCTGCCGCTGGTGGTGGCCTACATCATCCGCCGCACCCTGATCGCCTCGCACGGCCTTGACTGGTTCAACACCCGTTTCGTTGCTCTGTTCCAGCCGGTCACCGTGGTCGCCCTGCTGGTGACCCTGATGACCATCTTTGCCTTCCAGGCGGAAAACATCACCGAGAAGGCCTTTTTTGTGGTCCTGATCGCCATTCCCATCCTGATCCAGGTCTACTTCAATTCCAGCCTGGTGTACGGACTGATGAAGCTGTTCAAGGTGCCGCATAACGTTGCCTCCCCCGGAGCGTTGATCGGGGCCAGCAACTTCTTCGAACTGGCAGTGGCCACGGCCATCGCCCTGTACGGACCCGGTTCCGGAGCGGCCCTGGCCACGGTGGTGGGCGTGCTGGTGGAGGTGCCGGTGATGCTTTCGGTCTGCACCATCTGCAACCGGACCCGCCACTGGTTCCCGGCCACGCACACGGCGAAACAACTATGAGAATTCCAGAGAAATGGAGCGGAAATATGTTTGCAAAAATCTTTGTCGCCCTTGAGACCAAACCGGCCGAGCACGAGATCCTGAGCTGCATGGGCGGGCTTCGCTCCCTTGGCGCCCGCGAGGCGCATCTGGCCTATTTTCTCACCGTCAACGAGGCCTTTGCCGCCTCGTTCGAGGTGGCGGTGGAAGGACTGCGCGCCGACCTCGGCGGGTTGAAGGAAAAACTGGAGGAACAGGGTTTCAAGGTCGAAGCCCAAGCCGCCGTCGCCTCCTCCGCCGGTGAAATCAACCACCGGATCCAGGCAGCGGATGCCTCCCTGGTGGTGGTCGGCGCTCCTCCCGGCACCCTGGCCGGGGAACTGCTGTTCGGCGGAGTGCCCCCCGCCATCCTTCATCACCAGGTGCAACCGACGCTGGTCTACCGGCTCCGGGGAGAGAAAAGTCCCTGCATCGGCCGGGCCTGCGATTTCTTCAGCCATATCCTCTTCCCCAGCGATTTTTCCGCCAATGCCCAGACCGCCTTTGCCCTCCTCGAACGGATTATGGAAAGCGCCGATATAGGCAGGATAACCCTGCTCCATGTCCAGGAACGGGAGCGGATCGAGCCGCACCTCAAGGACCGCCTGCAGGAGTTCACGGCAATCGATCAGGAACGCCTCGACTCCATGAAGCAGCGTCTTGCTGAAAAAACCGGGGCCGAGATCGACACCGTCCTGCGCTACGGCATGGCCGCCTCCGAACTCCTCAAGGCGGAAGAGGAGATCTGCCCCTCGCTGGTGGTCATGGGCAGCCAGGGGCGGGGCCTGATCAAGGAGGTCTTCCTGGGCAGCGTCAGCCACACCATGGCCCGCCGGGGCGCCTCCCACCTGCTCCTGGTGCCGATGGCCCGGTAATCGGAGAAAACGAACAATGAAAACGAAAATCCTTTTTCTCTGCACCGGCAATTCCTGCCGCAGCCAGATGGCCGAGGGCTGGGCGCGCCATTTGAAGGGCGACGTGCTGGAACCCTACTCAGCCGGCATTGAAAAGCACGGTTTGGACCCTCTGGCGGTAAAGGTCATGGCCGAAGCGGGGCTGGATATCTCCGGGCAGCGTTCCAAAACCATCGATGAGCTGCCGGAACAGACCTTCGCCTGGGTCATCACCCTCTGCGGGCATGCCGCTGAAACCTGCCCTTTCTTCCCCGGCAGGAAGTTCCACCGGGGGTTCGACGACCCACCGCGCCTGGCCGAAGGCGCGAAAACCGAAGAAGAGGCCCTTGCCCATTACCGCCGGGTGCGGGATGAAATCAGGAATTTTATCCAGACCCTGCCGGATGCGCTTGATGAAGAACAACCGGCATGATGGCCTCTGAACCCCTTCTGCTCGCATCGGGCTCAGGACTGCTCGGTTTTGCCTTCGGCGTCGTCCTGTACCGGGGCGACTACTGCATGGTTGCCATGCTGCGTGATTTCTACCTGATCCGCGACACTACCCTGCTGCGGTCCTTTGTGCTCTATTTCCTGGCCGCTTCCGTCCTGTTTCATCTTGGCGGCCTCCCCGGCCTGCTGCCCTTTCTGCCGCCTCCCACTTTCGCCCCACCCTCCCTGGCGACCATGGCCGGCGGCCTGCTCTTCGGCGTCGGCATAGTCCTGGCCGGCGGCTGGGTGGTCGGCACCTCACCGCCCTGCCCGCTGAAAACGTGAGCTGGCTGTCCGCTTCCGTACAATAAAATCACGCTGTTGATCGGCACGATGGGTGCCGCCTGAATCAGGGCGGCAGCCATGGAAGCATGATGAAATAGACCCCCAGGGCGCCGACAAGAACTCCTGCCCCCTTTCTGAACCAGACGGAGCCC
>JALHJD010000204.1 GCA_022837185.1 Desulfobacteraceae bacterium | reverse complement strand
CTGGCCATGGCCCGTACCGAGGCCTGGCAGGCACGATTCACGACCGGGTTCATGCCAAACGGCCTGGCGGGGGTGTTTGTGGCCATGGGCCTCACTTTTATCGCCTTCGAGGGCTACGAGATCATTGCCCAGTCGGGCGAGGAGGTGATCAACCCCAAGCGCAACGTCCCCCGCGCCATCTTTGCAGCCATCGTCATCGCCGTGATCATCTATTTGCTGGTCGGCGTCACCGCCATCGGTGCCACGGTCGCGCCCCCGGGCATGGAGGCCTACGAATACCTGGCCAGCTCCATCGCCGCCTTTTATGAACCGCGTGAGCTGCTGGGCATGCTGCGGGAAGCCGGCTTCGGGACAACGGATCACAAACCCCTGACCTTCGGCATCGTCACCATCTACATAGGAATCAAATGACATGAACCCGCCCAAGCGGATTATCCTGGCAATCACCGGCGCCACCGGCATGCTCTATGTCGAGCCCCTGCTGACCCTGTTAGGGAAAAACGGCGTCACGGTACACGGTATGATCTCCGATGCCGGCCGCAAGGTCCTGTGGCTCGAACAGGGAATGGAGCCGGAGGCGCTGCCCAACGTTGAGCGCTGGTTCGCCGTCGATGATTTCACCGCGCCCATGGCCAGCGGTTCGAGCCTGTACGACGCCATGATCATCCTCCCCTGCACGGTCGGCACCCTGGGCGCCATTGCCGGCGGCTTTTCCGGCAACCTCATCCACCGGGCCGCGGACGTGACCCTCAAGGAGCGCCGTCCCCTGATCCTGGCGGTGCGCGAGACCCCCCTGAACCGCACTCATCTGACCAACATGCTGCGGGCCCACGAGGCGGGCGCCACCATCTTCCCGCCCATGCCCTCGTTCTACCACAAGCCGGCCACCCTCGAGGACCTGGCCCGCCACTACGCCGGCCGCCTGTGCGACCATCTCGGCATCCGCGCCAGGGACATGAAACGCTGGGGCGGCTGAGCCCCCATCGGCGTCAAACCGGCTCTTCCCCTCCCGCACCTTTCCCCCGGGGAGACAGCCGAAAAGAGCATTTTTCCTTGACTTCTGAGGGTTAACCCTCTATTTTTATTATCCCTTAGCTGCTGGGGAGTTGACTAATGGTAAGTCAGCAGACTCTGACTCTGCCTATTCGGGGTTCGAATCCCTGCTCCCCAGCCACTTTACCTCTAACCAATCATTTTCATTACGTTTTTTTCTCGTTTTCACCCTTTTCTGACCCACTCATCCACAAAGCTCATCCACAACCGAGCTGGAGGAGTGTCAGAAAATGTCCGCAACAAACCCCACCTACCTGTACCACTGCCCTTACGGTTACTATTTTCGCCTTCGTGTCCTCTTGGCTTCATTTACCGAGGCGGCCACGTAATAATCCCACCTTGGTGAAACGTTTTATTTCTGGCAAAATTGAAAAAATATCGTAATCCTCCTTCATCTCTTTCCTTGAATAATCCGTCTCCTGTCTCATATTATACAGGTGGACGATGCCGGCCGAATCGTTTTGAGGGCTGCGGTTGATCCTGCCGGCCCAGGGATCCTGGTATCGTGAGCAGTTTTTGCTCGAAGGGAGCAAGGATGTCGTGCACGGTATGGTACAGGCCCGCAGCCTGATTGTTGAAAATCGCCAGTATGAAACATAAATCCGGGCATCATGACAAACATTCCAAATCTGCCGGGCCGCCCGCCAGGCCGAAGCGGAAGGATGAAAAGCAACCGATCCTGTCCCTGGTGGTCAAGGGGGATACCGACGGGGTGGAGGAGGCGATCTGCGCCAGCCTGTTGGACAGCGCCGTGCCGGGGGTTGCGCTTGAAATCCTGCACAAGGGTGTGGGGGACATCTGCAAAAACGACCTCATGATGGCGGCGGAGGGCAGCCGGCTGGTCGTCGGCTTCAACGTGGGAGTCCTGCACGGGATCAATGAGTTGTGCCGGGAAATGAATGTCGAGGTCCGGCTCTATTCGGTGATCTATCAACTGCAGCAGGATATCGCCGCCATCGCCCGAAGCTTGCTGCCCCGGGAGGCGGAGGAAACAATCCTCGGCAGCGCCAGGGTCATCGCCCTGTTCAAGAGCAGCCGCAAGGGAATCATCCTCGGCTGCCAGGTTGAGCAGGGACGGTTGCAGACCGGCGACCGGTTCCGGGTCATCTCCGCCATGGGCCCCGTCTATTCCGGGGTCATTGAATCCCTCCATATTGAACGGGACGCCGTAAACAAAGCGGCAACCGGCCAGCAGGTGGGACTGAAAATAAAAGACTTCAAGGCGGTGAACATCGGCGACCATGTTGAATCGTACCGGATCATTTTACCGCCCCCGGCCGGCAAATGGGCGCCCAGTGGCAAAGTTCTCCGGTTTTGATGATCACCGGGACCCGCGGCGTAAAGAACAGGTGTTCTCCCGTTCGGAAGTTGGCAGTCGGCAGTTGGCAGTCGGCAGTTGGCAGCCTGGAGTTTGAAGCCTGGCGGCTTGACGGCTTGCTAACCCTCACACGGTTTGACCAGAAGTCAGGGGATCGGCGGGAGGGGCGTGACGGCCAAACAAAAAAAGGCAGGGCCCTGAACAAGGCCCTGCCCCTGAGGCGAATAATGCAGCTTTACCCGCCGATCGTTATCCCCCCCACTTCCTTTGTGGATAACGATTTCCCCCCTCTTTTCTCCTGATCGAATCCCCATGCAAGGGAATCCGGCTGCAAATCAGGACACCATTTTAGCCGTACCGGAACGGGACGCCTTCATCGCTGAAAACAGATAAATATTAAGCAATAGTTAATCCATATTTCCGCAAAAATGTAGTTTTGCAACAATTACAAATCGTTGAAGCATTAAATAAGCCATCGATGAACAAATTGCACGGGAAAAATCTGGGCAAATGACCAGATACGATTGGGGATTTCACCCATTATTTTCGGTGCCTCATCGCATCCGCCACGTCCGGACAATCCGCCCCAGCCGACCGGAAATCTATCGTTATTCATCCCGGTTTCAGGTATATTGTCCTGTCAACGCTCAACCATGAGCTGAACATGTTGCCGGATCCGGCTGCAGCACAGACGTCTGCCGGATGCAGGCAACCGACACCTCGAACTTGTTTGTGATGCCCCAAATCCAGTCAATCCGCAGCATCTTGCCATTGCCGATGAGAAAACATCACCTGTCCATCACAGGAGCAAGTTTTCGTGCGGGCCAGCCCTTCTCTTTTCAGGATCCATGAAAGCAATTGGGAGCAAAAGGATTTCCCTGCCGCTTGTTCTGGCGGCCGCGATTGTTCTCGGCCTGATCGTCTTCGGGTTGATGCAGCGGCGGGACCAGGGAGGCGACCTGACCCGGATGGCCGATGTCGCGCCCGTGGAGGTGGTCCCCATTTCCTTCGGCCCCATCGAGTTGCGGCGGACCTTCAGCGGCACCCTGGAGCCCAGGGCGGAATTTGTGGTGGCCCCGAAGGTCAGCGGCCATGTCGAACGTCTCCATGTCCGCCTGGCCGACCCGGTCCGGCGCGGTCAGGTCGTGGCCCAGTTGGACGATGACGAATATGTGCAGGCCGTCAACCAGGCCGGGGCGGACCTGGCCGTTGCCAAGGCCAATCTTGCCGAAGCCGAAAGCGCCTTGGAGAAGGCGGTTCGTGAATTCGAACGGATAAAGACCCTGCATCAGCGCGGGGTGGCCTCCGATTCGCAACTGGACGAATCCATGGCCGAGAGATCGGCCAGGCAGGCGCGGCTGGAGGTTGCCCGGGCCCAGGTCGTCCGGGCCGAAGCTTCCCTGGAAACCGCCAATATCCGGCTCGGCTACACCAAGGTCAAGGCCGACTGGACCGGCGGCGACGACAGCCGGGTGGTGGCCGAACGGTACGTGGACGAGGGCCAGACCGTATCCGCCAATGCCGAGTTGCTGCTCATTGTCGAGCTTGACCCCATCACCGGGGTGATTTTCGTCTCCGAAAAGGAATACGCCCGCCTGCAGCCGGGCCAGGAGGTATCCCTGGGAACCGATGCCTATCCGGGCGAGCGGTTTCAGGGGCGGATTGAACGCATTGCACCCGTCTTCCGCGAAGCCACCCGCCAGGCGCGGGTCGAACTGACCATCGACAATCCGGAAATGCGCCTGAAACCGGGAATGTTCATCCGCGCCACCGTCATTCTCGATCGCCGGGAAGAGGCCGTCATCGTCCCGGAACAGGCCCTGACCAACCGCGAAGACCAGATGGGGATCTTTGTTGTCGACGAAGAGGCGATGACCGTTGCCTGGCACCCGGTGCAGGTCGGGATCCGCGAAGGTGACCGGGTTCAGGTGTCGAACGGGGACCTGCGGGGCCGGGTGGTCGTCCTCGGTCAGCACCTGGTGGACGACGGTTCGCCGATCATCATACCCGGGGAAGAAAAGGGGCTTGACGCCGCCGGGGCAGCGGACGGGCGGAGATGAACCTGTTTCAGTTCTGCGTCCGCCGGCCGATTTTCACCGTCATGGTGACCCTGATCATCATCCTGCTGGGCGCCGTCTCCCTGAGTCGTTTGCGCATCGACCTGCTGCCCAATATCGAGCTCCCCACCCTGACCATTTCCACCCAGTACCACGGCGCCAGTCCGGAAGTCATGGAACGGCTGGTCACCCGAATCATCGAGGAAATCGTCGCCACCGTGCCCGGGGTCATTGAGATGACCTCCACGTCGTCCGAGGGGATCAGCCGGGTCCGGGTCACCTTTGCCTGGGGCACCGACATCGACACCGCTGCTCTCGATGTCCTTGCCACCCTGGAAGACGAGATCAATGAACTGCCGGAGGACATTGTCCGGCCGCGGGTCTCCAAGTTCAACATCGACAGCTACCCGGTTGTTCTCCTCGGCGTCACCGGCGACCTTGACCCTGTCGAACTGACCGAGTTCATCGAGGACCAGATCCGTTACCGGTTCGCCCGCATCCCGGGCGTGGCTCAGGTCGACATATTCGGCGGTTATAACCGGGAAGTCCGGATAGAGCTTGATCCCGAGCGGATCAACGCGTTCGGCCTGCCGCTGGACGTAATCCTCGGGGCGATCCGCGACGCCAATCTTGATCTGCCGGCCGGCAGCATCGAACAGGGACGCTACGAAGTGACCCTGCGGGCCCCGGCCGAGTTCATTGATCTCGATCAGATCCGCTCCACCGTCATATACCGGGAAAAGGGAGCCACCGTCGAGCTGGGGCAGATCGCCGAAGTCCGGGACACCTACGAAAGACGGCAGCGCATCGTCCGGGTCAACGGCGAGCGCGGCATCCGGGTGGCGATCCGCAAGCAGGCCGAGGCCAACACGGTCGAGGTTTCCAGGGCGGTGCTGGCCGAAATCGAAGCTGCCAACGAGTCCTATCCGCAGGTCAGGATCATTCCGGTGACCAGCCAGGGCAACTTCATCGAGCGGTCGATCGCCAATGTTTCCCGCTCAGTGATGTACGGGGGCGGCCTGGCCATATTCGTCCTCCTCTTCTTTCTGCGCAACCTCCGCAGTACCCTGGTGATATCCCTGTCGATCCCGATCTCCATGCTCGCCACCTTCGCCCTCATCTATATCAGCGGGTTCACCCTCAACCTGATGACC
>JALHJD010000203.1 GCA_022837185.1 Desulfobacteraceae bacterium | reverse complement strand
TTTCCGAGAGGATCCTGTCGGCCAGCAGCTGAAATTCCTTTTCCATCTGTTCGCGGGTCTTCTCAAGCAGGGCGCGGTGGTCGGCGTACTGTTTTCCCGCCTCGGCGACCGTCGTCTGGAGGGCGGCGAGCCTGGAGGAGAGGTCGCGGTTTTCGGCATACAGTTCGGTCCGTTCATCCCGGAGCCGATCGCAGGTCGCCTCAAGGGCGGCGATTTCGCGGGTCAGCAGCTCCTCCCTGGCCGACAGCTGGAGCCGGCGGGAATGCTCCCGGCGGAGCATGAGCAGCAGCGCGGCAAGCAGAACAATCAGCCCGCCGAACAGGATGGTCGTAAGGACGAGCAGTGTGGAGGCATTGAGGAACATGGGGATGACCTTGGGGAGAAGCCGCAATCAGGGGCAGCGGCTGAGCCGTCGCAGTTCCTCCAGTTCGTCGAGGAGTTCGAGGACCAGGGCGCATCCCGGAATATTTATCCCCAAGTCCCGGTGCAGCCGGACGGTCCGCTTGATCCGGCGGATTTCCAGGGAGGTGAAACGCCAGTGCTTCGGCCCGGAACCCTTCGGATTGATCAGCCCCTCGTCGACCATGTCCCGCACCAGCTCCGCCGGTACGGTGCAGATGCTGCAGATCTCCAGCAGGCTGAATTCGGTTTCCTCGTCCAGAATGGTGCCGTTGAGAATGATTATTTCATTGGTCATGATCGGGGGTATGCGCTCATTTTCTCGGGTTCACCGGCATAAGCCGGGCCATGTCCCGATACAGTTTTTTCTGCTGCTCGGTTTTGGCTTCGGGAACAACAATGCGCAGGGTCACGTACTGGTCACCGCTTCTGGCGGCGGTTGACAGGCCGCGTCCTTTCAGTCGCAGTTTTTTCCCTCCCTGGGAATTGGGGGGGATCTTGAGCTCGACCTTGCCTCCCAGGGTGGGTACGGTCACCGTAGCGCCCAGGGCTGCCTCCCACGGGGTCACCGGCAGTGTGTAGTAGATGTCCCTCCCCTTGACCTGAAAAAGCGGATGCTCGGCAAAAGCAATCTCCAGATAGAGGTCCCCGCTGGGCCCGCCCCCGATTCCCGGCATTCCCTGGCCTTCCAGCCGGATGTGCTGCCCTTCGGTAATGCCCTTGGGAATCGTGACCTGCAGGGTATGGGGTTCGGTCCTGACATGGCCGTTCTGATCGACCACCGCCCGGGAAAGGGTTATGGTCTGTTTCGACCCGTGATAGGCGTCTTCCAGCCGGATGGCGATCTTGGCGTATTGATTTTCGCCCTGCATCCGGAAGCCGGCGGAGCGCTGACGGGAACCGGCGAAACGGCCGCGGCCGAAAAGCTCCTCAAAGAAATCGCTGAATCCGCCGAAATCCGCGCCGCTGAAACCGCCGCCGCTGAACTGGAAGCCGGCGTCCCAGTTCGGGGGCGGCTTGAATTCCTGGCCGGCCTTCCAGTTCGAACCGATCCTGTCGTAGGCGGCCTTTTTTTCCGGATCGCTGAGGACCTCGTAGGCTTCGCCGACGTCCTTGAACCTGGATTCGGCATCGGCTTCCTTGGAGACATCGGGGTGGTATTTGCGGGCGAGACGCCGGTAGGCCTTTTTTATTTCATCCTGCGCGGCATCACGCTTGACACCGAGGATAGCGTAATAATCCTTATATTCCATTTTCCCTGGAAGGCTTCCTGGTTTCTTCTTTGCATTGTCTGAAGCTGGAAGATACTGTAAGTATATCGATTCGGAAAGAAAAGAAAAAAGTTCATGGATCCCTTAAGGCTTGAACTGACGAAGCGGTTTCTATATGGTGGAGAAAAATCCCGATGAAGGGGCCGGGTCATGCAAACGGGCGGAGCCGGTAGACCGGGTGGTGCTGACCGGGTTCAGGGCAAGCGGCAAGTCGGTTGTCGGCCGAAAACTGGCGCACTCCCTCGCTTACCGCTTCCTTGATACCGACGAGGAACTGGCGGCCGAAATGGGGTGCGGTATCGAAGAGTATGTCCGCCGCCATGGATGGCCCGCATTCCGGGAACTGGAGCGGAGCCTGCTGGTCCGGCTGGCCGGAGGGCATCGCCTGGTGATCGCCACCGGGGGCGGGTCGGTCATGCACGGGAAGGAATGGCGGCGGCTGCGCAAAAACAGTCTGGTGGTCTGGCTGCGGGCCGAGGCCGAAACCATCCGGCAAAGGCTGCAGGATGACGTCAGGAGCGCGGCACAGCGACCTTCCCTGACCGGCGGGGATATGCTGGCCGAAGTCGACAGGATGCTGGCCGAACGGGAGCCGCTCTACCGGCAGGGTTCGGATGTCGTCATCGATACGACTGGACGGCCGCCGGAAACAGTGGTATCTCTGATCAAGGATCTGGTGGCGCGGACCGGAGAAAGGGACTGATTATGGCGGGAAACACCTTCGGCACCCTGTTCAGGGTGACAACCTGGGGAGAATCACACGGCCGGGCCGTCGGCGCGGTCATTGACGGCTGCCCCCCGGGCATTGAACTCTCGGCGGATATCATTCAGCAGGAACTGGAGAAGAGAAGACCGGGCAAGGGCAGGGGGGAGAGCCCCCGCCGGGAGCCCGACGCGGTGGAGATCCTGTCCGGCACGTTCCGCCCGGATGGGGCGGCCTGCGACCTGACCACCGGCACCCCGATTTCCCTGGTCATCTTCAACCGGGATGCCCGCTCCGAATCCTACGACAACCTCAAGGACGTGTTCCGTCCCGGACACGGCGACCTGACCTACCAGAGAAAATACGGAATTCGTGATTACCGGGGCGGGGGCCGGGCCTCGGCCCGGGAGACGGCGGCCCGGGTCGCGGCGGGCGCGGTGGCCGGCCGTCTGCTCAAATTGTACGGCATCACGGTCACCGGCTATACCACCGCCCTGGGCGGAGTGCGGGCCGGGCGGCGGGACATGGAGGCCGTGGAGCGGAATCCTTTTTTCTGCCCCGATGACGAGGCGGCGGAAAAAATGGCCGGGCGGATCCAGGAGGTGCGCGCCCAGGGGGATTCCCTGGGGGGCATCGTCGAAATCCGGGCAACCTGCCTCCCGGGGCTGGGGGAGCCGGTTTTCGACAAGCTCGACGCCGAACTGGCCCGCGCCCTGATGTCCATCGGCGCGGTCAAGGGGGTCGAGATCGGCGCGGGCTTCCAGGCCGCGGACATGCTTGGCTCGGAAAACAACGATCCGATTTCGCCGACGGGCTTTCTCGGCAATAATTCCGGGGGGATCCTGGCCGGAATCGCCAACGGCGACGAACTGGTCATGCGGGCCGCGGTCAAGCCGATTCCCTCCATCCACAAGGAACAGCAGACCGTCAACCTCCGCAACGAGCCGGTGACCATCACGGTCGGGGGCAGGCACGACATATCGGCCATCCCCCGCATCGTCCCGGTATGCGAGGCCATGGTGCGCCTGACCCTTGCAGATCATCTTCTCCGGCATCTGGTGCTTTTGGAAACACGAAGGACAACGGGCAATGGCAGCAGAAAAAGCGAGTAAATCCGGGATCCGCTCCGTATGGATGATCTCCCGGGAATATGACGGACTGGCAGGCGCCGGCGGGGTCAAGGACGTCTGCCGGCAGTTGGCGGAAAGCCTGGCCGCGGGGCGCTGTCCGGTGCGGGTGGTTCTGCCCCGCTACGGCTTCATGGATGCCCCGGCCCTGGGCTTCGCTCCCCTGGAACTGATGGGGGCGTGTCCGGAGAAGGAGCCGGCCGGGCTGGACAATAATACCTTTGCCGTCGACATGGACTATGCCGATATGGTGCGGCGGGAAAAAGTATCGATCTGGCAGGCGGTCAGGAAAAAGGTGACCATTTATCTCGTTGAGTCCGAACGGTTTGCTGAAAAAATGGGGGTCTACACCTACACCGCCGCCGAGGAGGAGCTCCATGCCTGGCAGCGCAGCGGCGCGGGGCATCTGGACTATTTCGCCATGAACATTCTGCTCCAGAAGGCCGCCCTCGGCCTGATGTGCATCCTGGGTGAGAGGCCGGACGTCATCCACTGCCAGGACGGGCATGCGGCGGTCCTGCCGGCCCTGATCCGCGAACTCGAGGGGTACCGCCATTTCTTCCGCTGTACCGGGGCGGTGGTCACCGTCCACAACGCCGGCATCGGCTACCATCAGGATGTCGCCGACCTGCCCTTTGCCCGGGCCGTCACCGGCCTGCCGGACAGGGTGGTGCAGGGTTCCCTGCTCGGCGGCGCCTTTGATCCGTTCATCGCCGCCTCCGGCTACGCGGTGATGAACACGGTGAGCGAACAGTATGCCCGTGAGCTGCAGGAAACGGCGGAGGATGCCCGAACCGGCTGGCTGGGGCATCATCTCCTGCGGCGCGGAGTCCGGCTGGCCGGGATCACCAACGGCATCAATCCCCGCGATTTCAACGCGGCCAGGGGAAAGCAGTTCGGGCTGGCCGCCGGATTTGATCCCGGCCGGGGCCGGCTGAACGGCAAGCGGGTCTGCAAGGAAACCCTGCTCCGTTCCCTGGGCGGCAGGAAGAAATGGTCCAGGGTCATCCAGCTCGGCCGCCTGGCAATGCACCCGGACCAGCCGCTGCTGACCTTCATCGGCCGCCTGACCTCCCAGAAGGGAGTGGACCTGCTGATCGACACCATGGAGCAGCTCCTCGTCGACGACAAAAATTTTCAGCTCCTGGTGCTGGGCAGCGGCGGCCGGGAATTCGAGGAGCGGTTGGCCGCCTTGACGGGGGGGAAAGAGTTCTCCGGGCGCGTCTGCTTCCTCAAGGGATACGATCAGGACCTGGCCCTGCAGGTCTACGCGGCGGGCGATTTCCTCCTTATTCCTTCCCAGTATGAACCGTGCGGGCTGACCGATTACATCGCCCAGCTGTTGGGCAACCTGCCGATCGTTCACGCGGTCGGCGGCCTGGTGAAGGTCATTGACGGTCAGACGGGATTTACCTACGCCGACCATACCGTTGAGGCCATGACCGAGGCGGTGCGCAGGGCGTTGTCTCTGTACAGGAAAGACCCGGACCGGATAAAGGCCATGCAGGTGCAGGCGGTGCAGCGCATCCGGGAACACCACACCTGGGACCGGGTCAAAGACCGCTACCTGGCTTTATACGAGGAGGCGGTGCAGATGGCTTGTTATCCCGAGCCGCAGCGGTGGGAAGAATGACCGGAATCGGATCGTCAGGTGGTCCTCGGAACAGGTGGTTTGAGAAGCGCAAGAATTTTTTCGTCCGGCAGCTGATCGACGATTTTTTCCGGCTTAACCGCCTTTTCCAGGAGATGTACCTGATTTATCTCGACTGCCGTCATCCGGGGAGATGGAACTGCGCCGATCTCCTGGATCAGAATACCGCATGCTGCCGGGCGGAGATCTGGAACAGGCTCGCCCACGCGGTGGGCACCGACAGCAGGAAAGGCCCCCTGTGGAAGCTCAAGGACCTCTGCCACGCGGTCTGGCCGGAGGCCGACAATGTGCGGGATGTGAGCGGCAGCATGTTCGACTGGCTGATCGGTTCCATATTCCATGAAACCATGATGCTGAAGGAAAACATCTACCTGCTCAACCGGTACGGGCCGGCGGCCTGCAGGCTGAAGGACCGTCCGCTGGAACTTGCTGCCGCCCCCTGCCCCGGGG
>JALHJD010000202.1 GCA_022837185.1 Desulfobacteraceae bacterium | reverse complement strand
TCTCAGCGCCCCGGGCCCCCTACCCCGAATGTTCTTCGGACCAGTCGCTGTCCTCAAACTCCCGGTGGTCAGGTTTGGGGGGCTTCTGTTCAGCCAGTCGATGCCGGAGCCACACCAGCACCTTGTCGATCTCTCCGGCAAACTCGGCCAGGGCCCTGCCCCGGTGACTGACCCTGTTTTTTTCCTCCATGGTCGCCTCGGCAAAGGTTTTGCCGAGGGGAGGATAATAAAAGACCGGATCATAGCCGAAACCGGACTCTCCGTGCCGCTCAGAGGTGATTTCTCCTTCACAGCGCCCTTCCCAGGTCAGGGCAGGCCCGCCCGGCGTGGCAAGGGACAGGACGCATTCAAAGCGGGCTCTGCGGTTTTTTCTGCCGGCCATCTCCCTGAGCAGCTTGTCGCATTTCTCCAGGTCCGAGGCCTTGTCGCCGGCATAGCGGGCGGAATGAACGCCGGGCCTGCCGTCCAGCGCTTCCACCGCCAGGCCCGAATCGTCTGCCAGACAGGGGAGTCCGAGCACTTTCGCATAGTGAAGGGCCTTTTTATAGGCGTTCTCCTCAAAGGTAGCGCCGTCCTCAACCACGGGGGGGAGAGGACCGAAGTCGGCCAGGCATTTTATGTCAACGGGAGCGTCCTTCAAAAGCTCCTTGATTTCCCGGACCTTGTTTTTATTGCTGGTCGCCAGCACGATGATGGGTACCATGATTTTCTCCGTTGATGTTGTTATGTGGCCGCTTTCCTTTCTTCCGCAACGACCTGTCGTAGCGTTCCTGTTCACTGTAGATGCAGCCGCAATAGGGCTGACGGTACAGACCCATGGCGACGGCACGGTCGATACCCTCCTGCCAGCCTGGGCGGAAGTCCTCATAATAGAACTGCACGCCGTATTTGCCGGCCAGTTGCAGCCCTTTTTCCTTGATCAGGTCGTGGTTCTGATACTTCGAGTACAGCAGCGTGGTGCTAAAGGCCTCCTCATTCTCCCGGGCCGCTTTCCGTGCCGTCTCTTCCAGGCGCAGGTCGTAGCAGACTGCGCAGCGCTGTTTTTCGTGAAACACGACGCGGCGCAGATATTCAATTAAACCGTACCGGTCATCGATGTCGACAGGAAATGCGGTCCGGACCGCCAGTTCGTTGAGGGCGCTGATCCGCCGGGTAAACTCCTTGAAGGGGTGTATGTTCGGATTATAAAAATATCCCCTGACCCGGTGCCCTCTTTCACGCAGAATGCGCAGGGGGTAGATCGCGCACGGGCCGCAGCAGACGTGCAGAAGGATGTTCATGGTGTTCCTTTGTACTGTTTCGGTTCGATATTGTAATTGTGGATTTTGTAGTTGATTATGCGCAGGCTGGTGTTCAGGTATCTGGCTGCCCGGGTCTGATTGCCCTTATTTTTTTTCAGGGCGTCGATGATCAGTTCCCGTTCATAATTTTCCACCGCGGCGGCCAGCGACAGCGGTTTATCCGTGGCCACCGATTCGGAGCTCTGCAGGGTCGGGGGAAGATGAATGGACTTGATGGTGTTTTCATCGCAGATCAGCACGGCCCGTTCCATGCAGTTCTGCAGTTCGCGGACGTTGCCGGGCCAATGGTACTGCATGAGCAGGTCGATGGCCGAGGTCGAAATCCGTTCAATCCGTTTGTTGTTTTCCCTGCGGAATTTCTCGAGAAAATATTCCGCCAGCAGCAGGATGTCCGTCCGTCTTTCCCGCAACGGCGGCAGGTAAATGGGAAAAACGTTGAGCCGGTAGTAGAGATCTTCCCGGAACAAGCCGTTCTCGACGGCTTTTTCCAGGTCCCGGTTGGTGGCGGCAACCAGCCGGATATCGGTTTTGAGGACTTCCGATCCCCCCAGGCGCTGAAACGTTCTCTCCTGGATGACGTTCAGGAGCTTGACCTGTACGGACGGGTTGATTTCGCTGATTTCGTCAAGAAACAGCGTCCCCTTCCGCGCCTGCTCGAACCGCCCTATTTTTTTTGAAACAGCGCCGGTAAAGGCCCCTTTTTCATGGCCGAACAATTCGCTTTCCAGCAGGGATTCGGGCAGCGCCGCGCAGTTCACCACCACGAAAGGACCATTGCGACGGCTGGAATTGGCGTGCAGGGCCTTGGCCACAAGGGTCTTGCCGGTCCCTGATTCGCCCCGAAGCAGAACCGTGGCATTGGAGTCGGCGACCCGGTGGACCATGTCGTACACTTCCTGCATCCGGGATGAATTGCCGATGATTTCCTCGATCCGGTTTTTTTCGGACAACTCCCGGCGCAGTTGAGAATTTTCCTGCCGCAGCTTTTCCTTTTCTTCGTTCACCAGCCTGATCCGCTGGACGGTCTGGGCGATGAGTCCGCTGACCACCGTCAGAAAGCGCAGATCATTTTCCGCCTGAATTCCTAGATTTTTCTTATATTCACGATCGATGGACAGGGCGCCGATGCACTGATTGCCGACCTTGATGGGGACGCACAGAAAGGAACTCTTCTTTTTTCTTTCATCGCCGCGGGTGCGGGTCCGGTTGAGAAAGAGCGGCTCCTCGCCGATTTGCGGAACCAGGATCGGTTCGCCGGTCACCACGACCTTGCCGGTTATCCCTTCTCCCAGCTTGTATCTTCCCCGGCGCCGGGCTTCGGCGGAAATACCGTGGGCAACTTCGATCTCCAGCTCCCCGGTATGGGGATTGACGATGGTCACCGTGCCCGTGGTCATGTCTTTTTCGCGGGCAAGTGTTTCCACTACCTTTTCCAGGCAGTCCTGGAGGTTGTGGGCGGAGGCGAGCTGTTTGGTTATTTCATACAGACAGGACAGGTTGTTGCGTTCAATCATCTGGTCCGCGGTTGCGATTTCGGTCGTTTTTTCCATGATATTCCCGCACGAGGAGATTATTGACAGGGTCCCCGTGAAATGGTATTTAAACACCTTGTTGGAGGGATGGCCGAGTGGTTTAAGGCGGCGGTCTTGAAAACCGTTGAACGAAAGTTCCGTGGGTTCGAATCCTACTCCCTCCGCCACCTGCTGTCCTCACGGAGAGATGACCGAGTTGGCCGATGGTGCTCGCCTGCTAAGCGAGTGTGGGGGTAAAACCCCACCGAGGGTTCGAATCCCTCTCTCTCCGCCATCCTTTTCAGCAACTGCCCTGCTCCGGTATTCTTCTGCATTCCGCAACAGACCCCCGAACCGGGCGATGTAATCCACAAAACCCTGCCCCGACGGCCTTCCGGACCACATGATGTTCTCCGCGCCCGGCTCACCGACAATTCCCGACCCCTGCCGGACCGGCGAGAGCGCCGGATCATCAGGATAATGGTTCGCGCGCACCGGGGGAACCCGTCCATGGTCGCTTGCCCCGGTCAGGCCGTTTTTTTCTCCGGCCTGACAATATCCCGGCTGAAGGAATAGCCGGCGATATCAAGGGAAATAGCATCAAATTTGCAGGCCTGGCTCATGCATTTCATGCAGCTAATGCATTCGCCGCTGTCGGGGGTTTCATTGAAACGGATTCCCATGGGGCACACCCGGTGACATGCCCCGCACTGGGTGCAGTTTTCAGTGATCAGTTTCAGCTTGATCAGCCGATGGCGGTTGAACAATGCATAAAACGCCCCCAGGGGGCAGGTAGACCGGCAAAATGGCCGGGAAGTGACAATACTCCACATGACAAAAATTACCAGAATAGTAATTTTATTCCAGTACAGCCAGCCAATGGTGCTTTTCAAATCGGGCTGCAGGATCAGCATGGGAATCCCTGCTTCCAGCGTTCCGGCCGGGCAGACATACTTGCAGAACCAGGGAGCGCCGAGGCCGAATTCATCAACCAGCAGCAGGGGAAACAGGACGATAAAGAACGCCAGGAAACCGTACTTCAGCCAGGTCAGCCGCGCGGGAAAGGGCAGTTTGACCGAGGGTATTTTATGGAGCAGTTCCTGAAACAGGCCGAAGGGACAGGCCCAGCCGCAGATAAAGCGGCCGCACAGGGCGCCCAGCAGACCCATGCTGCCGACGACGTAGGTGCCGAAATACATCCCCCCCGTTTCCAGGGAGAAGCGGATACCAAGCAGGAGCTGCTGCAGGCTGCCCAGGGGGCAGTAGGTTGTCGCCGCCGGGCACGAGTAGCAGTTGAGGCCGGGGGAACAGACGACTTTCAGCGGTCCCTGGTAGATGTTGCCGGTCATGGGGAAGCCCCAGAACCCGTTGACCAGGAAAAACCACAGCGTCTGGATCAGCTTTCGAACTGTTTCCATTTCTCCGTCAACCTATGCCGATGCAGGACAGGCAGATGGCTTTGGCCAGTTCAAGAACCCGTCCCGGCTCCCCGAAGGCGATGCCGGCCAGGAGGAGCATGGTGAAGATGGTCAGGAGAAGAAAGGGGCCTTTTCGCGGGACGGTGTTGTGCTTCATCGTTGCGGACCTCCGGCTTGTTTGATCACGGAAAGAACCTTTTCACCGATTCCAGGATCCTTGTCAAGCCGTTCATCAAGGGTTATCTGGGTTACCACCCGCTCCGCTCCCCGGCTGAACGGCAGTTGATGGATTTGGTGAGCCAGGGCGAGGAGCTTTTCGCTCTTGCCGTGGATGACCGTTCCCATGTCATGCAGGCTGTGGTCGACCTCGGCCTGGCCGAGAAACCGTTCGATGTCGGCGATGTATTCACCCACGCCGGGCTTTGCCGTGCCCATGGGTATGACAGTTATCTGCATAAGGGCCATGGTGTCTCTCCCTTTTGAAGTCAGCTTTGCTGGATGAACAGGCTGACCAGGCGGTCCAGATCGTCGCTGGAATAGTATTCAATTTCAAGCTTGCCGCGATTGCCGTTCTGGACGATGCGGACCTTGGTGTGCAGGTGGTTGGTCAACTGATTGGCAATGGAGCGGCAATATGTGGCGGGCAGTTCGTCCGGCAGCGCTTTAGGGGCGGCGGTCCTCTGCCTGGCTGCAGGCGGTTTGCGGCATAACCGCTCGGTTTCGCGGACCGACAGTTCCTCGCGGATGATCCGCCCCCTGATTTCCTGAACCCGCTGCTCATCGTCGACGATCCGCAGCAGGACCCTGGCGTGGCCTTCGGAAATGAGGCCGCCGGCGACGTCGTCCTGGAGGTAATCGGGCAGGTTCAGCAGGCGCAGGGTATTGGTGATGGTCGATCGTTTTCGTCCTACTTTCTGCGCCACCTGCTCCTGGGTCAGTTCAAAATCATTGATCAGGCGCGAGTACGCCATGGCCTCTTCAATGGGATTCAGGTCGTGGCGCTGGATATTCTCAATCAGGGCGAGTTCAAGGTTTTTACCCTCGGAGTCGGAATCCATGACGACCACCGGCACTTCCTCCAGGCCCGACATCCGGGCGGCCCGCAGGCGGCGCTCACCGGCAATGAGATTGTACCGGTTCCCTTTTTTCCGGCTGACCAGGAGGGGCTGAATGACCCCTTTCTCGGCTATTGAATCCGCCAGTCTCTGCAGTTTGTCCTCGTCAAAATGCTTTCGGGGCTGCCGTGGATTTGGTTCGATCTTGTCGATGTCGCAAAAGAAGAATTTTTCCTCACCGGCGTCGCCCGGGTTTTCGGGAAGCAGCGCCTCGACCCCCCTTCCCAGTCCCTTTTTTGAGCTCATTGTTCCTTACTCCGTCGTATCACTTCGTTTCCCAGCTTT
>JALHJD010000201.1 GCA_022837185.1 Desulfobacteraceae bacterium | reverse complement strand
TCCATGGCCGCGGCCATATCGATTATCTTGCGGATTTCCCCCATTTTTTCCGCCACCAGCACCACCTTTTTTCCCAGGCGCCGGCCATGCAAAGCGTGGCGGATGAAATATTCGTCCTTATAGCCGTTGCAGATAATCAACGACTCGTAATTGGTATGCATGGAGAGGACCGCCAGCAGTTCCGGTTTGCTGCCCGCTTCCAGGCCGAAATTGTACGGACCGCCGGCGTCGATGATTTCCTCGACCACTTCGCGCAGCTGGTTGACCTTGACCGGAAAAACCCCGGAATACCTGCCCTTGAAGCCGAACTGGGCGGATGCCGCTATGAACGCCTCGTTCAGGCTGAAGACCCGGTGCCTCAGCAGATCCTGGAAACGGATCTGCAGGGGCAGCCGCAGCCCCTCTTCCAGGGCCTCCTGGACAATATCGTAAATTCTGATGGACTGGCCCGCCTCCTTGAGGGGACTGGCGGTCATGTAGCCCTCGGCATCAATGTCGAAATAGCCGATGCCCCACCCTTCGATATTGTAGATGCTGTGGGCGATACTTCTGCTTTTTCTGCGGCCGCCGGGCCCGGTCTTCCGTTTCATGCTGTCTGCTCCTGACGATTGTCTGTTACTGCCCAAAAACCATGCTCAGGGTCCGATAGATCAATTTGGCGGCCAGAAAGTCCGGGGCCGGGTTGGACTGGTCGGGCAGCAGCTCCACCACGTCCATGCCGATGATCGTTCGTTCTCCGGCCGCGCGCCGGATCAATCCGGTGAGGGTATACCAGTCCAGCCCCCCTGGTTCCGGAGTGCCGGTGGAGGGCATGACGGAAGGATCAAGCACATCGAGATCAACGGTTATGTATACCGTATCCGTCAACAATTCCAGGGCCTCGGCGGCGGCATTCATTCCGTATTTGTTCAGGTCATGGGCAAACACGATGCGGTCCCGGTCTGCCGCGTCCCATTCGGCCTTGTCCATACTGCGTATTCCCACCTGCACGACGCCGCATATCTCGCTGACCCTGGACATGACGCAGGCATGATTGAACGGGCTGCCTTCGTATTCCGGCCGCAGGTCGCTGTGAGCATCGAACTGCAGCACACTCAGATTGCCGAATTTTCTGGCGGCGGCGCGGACCAGGCCGACCGTGACCGAATGTTCGCCGCCAAGGCCGACGACAAATTTTCCGTTGCGGAAATGGTGCAGGGCCTGCTTCTCGACCTCATCAACCATGGCTGCCGGATCGGCCGGGCAGTCCACCGGGGGCAGGGTGCAGATTCCCGTGCGGAACACCTCGGACCCGGTTTCGATGTCGAACAGTTCCATGTTGGCCGAGGCGGCCAGCAGGGCCTGGGGGCCCAGGTCCGCGCCCTTCCGCCAGGTGGAGGTTTTATCATAGGGAATCGGCAGAACAACGGTCCTGGCCTGCTCATAGCCTGTGTACGCCGCGGGCAGATCTGCAAAATTCATCATATTCCGCCCTGTTTCATTGATCTTTTCCGCCTGGCGCCCTGCTCCTCTTCCTGGACCTTGAGCCGGACCGGCTGCAGGGCCTGAATGACGTATTCGGCGCCGCACCCGCCGCAACTGACGACATCCCCCCTCTCGAAAAAATGCTCCAGGGGAATATCCGCATCGCACATGCCGCAGCGCCCGTAACGGACTGCATTTTCATACCGCCTGTTTCTTTTGCTCATGCACCACCCTCCTGAATCGCCGGCGGACACCATCCGCCCATATTCAAACTTCGCCGCGGCCGGACGCGCACAGCCGGGAGGAAACGTGCCTGCCGCACAGCTTCGCTTTTCCGGGCAGATGGGGTTGAACAATCCAATATACCTGCTTTCCGCAAGATGCAAATACCATTGAAGGACAATGAATGCACCAAAAAAAATACCGGCCCTTTCCCCCTGGTTGGGGAGATAGACCGGCAAATACCCGCTGCCGTTTATTTCCGGCGCAGGTCGATGAGCCGACAGGGTGCTCCCTGGCAGGCAGGGACAATCTCTATGTGCACCCCCTTTTCACCCAGCCCGTTTCTGGCGGCGCGCAGGGCCAGCTCCGGCAGATTGTTGATCTCGCTCAGATGCGCCAGAACCACATATTGCAGGACGCCTCCGGCCAGCCTGTTCAGGAGGCTCCCGGCATCTTCATTGGCCAGATGCCCCTGGCCGGACAGCACCCTCTGCTGCAGTCTGAGCGGGTAGGGACCTTCACGCAGCATGCGCGGATCGTGATTGCTCTCCAGGATCAGCGCGTGGCATTGCCTGAGGTGGTGCTCAATGAGCCTGGTGATCCTGCCGGTGTCCGTGCAGTATCCAAGCCGGAAATCCCCGTCGGAAATGATGAATCCGACCGGATCCGCGGTGTCGTGCGATATGGCGAACGGGTGGATCTGCAGGCCGCCGAGCTCGAAGCCCTCTCCGGTGCTGAATTCGCGGATCGCGAAAAGTGTGCCGAGCTTTCCGGCCGCTGCCGCAAGGGTGGCGGGGTTGGCATGCACGGGCACCCTTGCCTGCCGGGAGAGCACTCCCACGCCGGAAATGTGGTCGTTATGCTCATGGGTGACCAGTATTGCCGCGAGCTTTTCCGGTTGTCTGCCGGCAAGACCGAGGCGACGCCTGATCTCCACTCCTGAAAATCCCGCATCGATGAGCAGCGCGGTCCCGCCGCTTTCCACCAGGGTTGCGTTTCCCCGGCTGCCGCTGCCGAGCACACAGAATTTCATAACGGCGGATGGAGCCCTCCCTGCCCTCCGGCCATCAGATGCCGGTATGACCGAATCCGCCGGCACCGCGATCGGTCCGGCCGAGCTGCGCCGCGACCCGCAGCCGGGCATGACTGACCGGGGCAAGGATTAGCTGGGCTATCCGGTCGCCGCGGGAGATGGTATACGGCTTGCGGCCCAGATTGATCAGCCCGATTTGTATCTCGCCCCGATAATCGGCATCAATGGTTCCCGGCGCATTGACCACGGTGATGCCATGGCGGATGGCCATCCCTGACCGCGGCCGGACCTGCAGTTCGTAACCGGGAGGAAGGGCGACGGCAAAACCGGAAGGAACCAGGGAAATTTCCCCCGGCTCCAGGGTCAGCGGCGCATCAACCGCCGCGGCGACATCCATGCCGGAAGCCAGGCCGGATTGATAGGCCGGCAGCGGCAGGTCGGCGCTTCGCTCAGGGTCAAGCCAGGTTATCTCCACATCCACTCCGGTCATGCTCTTCCCTTCCATGATCAGCTCCGGAAAAAAAATGCCGGTTCTCCAGGGGGAGGAACCGGCATGTATGTTCAAGGCGCGAACAGCAGCCGACCTAGTCGTTCTCGAGAGCGGCCTTGCGGCTTAAACGGATGCGGCCGCGGCTGTCGATCTCAATGACCTTGACCCGTACCGTATCGCCCTCCTTGAGGATATCGGTGACCTTCTCAACCCGTTTCGGGGCCAGTTCGGAAATATGAACCATGCCGTCGGTCCCCGGAAGGATCTGGACAAAGGCGCCGAAATCCTTGATGGTCCTGACCACGCCCTCATATATCCTGCCCACCTCGGGAACCGCGGCGATTTCCTCGATTCTGGTTCTGAGGGCCTGGGCCGAAGCCTCGTTGCTGCAGAATATCTTGATGGTGCCGTCGTCATCGACATCGATCTTGGCGTCATATTCGCTGCTCAATTCCTTGATGATCTTGCCGCCGGGGCCGATGATTTCCCGAATCTTGTCCGGATGGATCTTGATGGTGATAAATTTGGGCGCATATTCCGAGACTTCCTGTCTGGGCTCTCCGATGGCCTCCTGCATCCTGTCCAGAATGTGAAAACGGCCGTCCCGGGCCTGAGCCAGGGCCTTGTACATGATTTCCCGGTCAACCCCGACAATTTTGATGTCCATCTGCAGGGAGGTTATGCCCTGCCGGGTGCCGACCACCTTGAAATCCATGTCGCCGAGATGATCCTCGTCACCGAGGATATCGGTCAGCACCACAACCTGGTCACCCTCCTTGATCAGTCCCATGGCCACGCCCGAAACCGGGGCCTTGAGCGGGACGCCGGCATCCATGAGGGCCATGCTGGCGCCGCAGACCGTCGCCATCGAGGAGGAGCCGTTGGATTCCAGCACTTCGGAAACCACCCGCAGGGTATAGGGAAAGACCGAGGCGTCGGGCAGGACTGCCTGGACGCCGCGGCGGGCGAGGTTGCCATGGCCGATATCGCGCCTGCTCGGCCCACGGAGGAAACGAACTTCACCGACACAGAACGGCGGAAAATTGTAGTGCAGCATGAACCGGCGGTACACATCCCCCTTCAGACCCTCCAGATGCTGCTCGTCCCGTTCGCTGCCCAGGGTGCCGATGACCATGGCCTGTGTCTCGCCGCGGGTGAAAAGCGCCGAACCGTGGGCCCGGGGCAGAATACCGACCTCGCAGCTGATGGGCCTGACCTGGTCAAAGGTGCGGCCGTCGATCCGCTCGCCCCGGGTGACGATCCGTTCGCGCATGATGCGCTTCTTGTAGCTGTCCAGCAGTTCGTAGACTTCCGCTTCGTTCTCATACAGCTCTGCTTCCAGGCTGCCGAGCACGGTGGCCTTGAGGTCGTCGTACAGGGCGTACCTCTCCATCTTGTCCCTGGTCGTGACCACCGCTTCAATACCGGCGGCCGCCAGTTCTTCCACCCTGGCCCGCAGCTCCTCGTTAACCGCCGGAGGCTCGACCGCCCGTTTCGGCTTGCCGATTTCCTCCCGCAGCCGATTCTGCATCTCGATCAGCGGCTGGATGCCCCGATGGGCGAAAAAGATGGCGTCAAGCACCACGTCTTCACTCAATTCCCCGGCCCGTCCCTCAACCATGACCACCGCCGAGCCCGTTCCGGCGACAACAAGGTCCATAACCGATTGTTCGAGCTGCGTCTGGGTGGGATTGAGCACATACCCGCCGTCCACATAGCCGACCCTGGCCGCGGCGATCGGACCGTTCCAGGGAATATCGGAAATCGTCAGGGCGAACGAGGCCCCGTTCATGGCCAGTATGTCCGGGTCAATTTCGGGATCGGCCGAAAAAACCGTGGCAATGAGCTGGGTCTCGCTCATGTAGCCTGCCGGAAACAGGGGCCGCAGCGGCCGGTCAATGAGACGGCAGGTGAGCACCTCTTTTTCACTCGGGCGGCCGATCTCGCGCCGGAAATAACTGCCCGGTATCCGCCCGGCCGCGTACATCTTTTCCTGATATTCGATGGTGAGCGGCAGAAACCCCATGTCCTTCTTTGCTTTTTCGGCCACCACCGTGGCCAGAACAATGCTGTCGCCGCAGGAAACAACGACGGAACCGTCGGTCTGTTTTGCCAATTTGCCGGTCTCGAAGGAAATGGTCTGCTCCCCGATCTCGACGTCTATTTTCTTATACATGCATACTCCTTGCTATTCTCCACGTTCAGAGCGTCACGCTTCTTTCGCCAATGAAAAAAGCTTATTATCAACCCGCCTGTCGGGTTCTGTTGCATCTTCTCCGCCTCACTCACCGCTCTTAGACCGAACGCCGGGCTGTCCGCCCGCACTTCACCAGCCAGGGAGCAATACCTTTCGAAAGTAAGAACTGCTTCGTTCCGCCGCCAACCAGCTGCCGCCGGCCGGGGGGAACGAACCGGCCGCCGCCGTTACTTGC
>JALHJD010000200.1 GCA_022837185.1 Desulfobacteraceae bacterium | reverse complement strand
CAACAACAGGAGGATCTTGTCCGATACCGGATTCTTTGCGGAGACCCTCACCCCGGAAGCGTATATTGCAGCGGTTGCCAAAGCGCTTGACAGCCCGGATGATGCCCTGCAGAAAGGAAGAAGAAACCGGGAGCTCGCCCGGACAAACCACTCAATGGCAGCCGTTCAACAGAAACTTATGGACAGATATTCCACACTCGCGGCAAAAGGCCGGTGAAAATCGGCCGCATGGTTTAGTTCTTGCCTCACCGCTGAAAATAATGTAGGTTCGATCTCTTCAATCTTTTTGATGAAAACTCCGGTGTCGGTTTCCCCTCCTCGTTGATTTCTTGAAAACAGCTGGCTTGAAATAATGTGCGGCATAAGCGGATTCAACTGGAACGATGAGACATTGGCCAGGAAGATGGCCGGTCAGCTGGTTCATCGCGGTCCTGACCAGGAGGGAATATTCTGTTGCGACGGGATGTCCCTTGCCCACAGGCGCCTCTCCATCATTGACCTGAGTGAGAACGGCCGGCAGCCGATGTTCAATGAGGATCAATCGATCTGTCTGGTTTTTAATGGAGAAATTTACAATTTCCAGGAATTGCGCCGCGAACTGCAGCAGAAGGGCCACGTCTTTGCCAGCCGATCCGATTCAGAGGTCATCCTCCATGCCTACGAGGAATACGGGATCGATTCCGTTCACCGGCTGCGCGGCATGTTCGCCTATGGGCTGTATGACCTGAACAGGAAAAAGCTCTTTCTGGTGCGGGACCGCGTGGGCATTAAGCCGCTGTACTACTCTTTTACCGGCGGAAAATTGATCTTTGCCTCGGAAATCAAGGCTATCCTGCAGCATCCGTCAGTGGAGCGGCGCGTCAACTATCAGGCCCTGTATGACTATCTCGGCTTTGAATTCGTGCCGGCGCCCGAGACCATGTTCAGCGGCATCTACAAGCTGCCGGCAGGGCATCTTCTCGTCCATGAGAATGGCTCCATCAAAGTCAGGGAGTACTGGGATTTAAGCTTCAAACCCCGGGAGCCGTCCCTTTCCTTCGCAGAGGCGGTTGAGCGGCAGAAAGCGCTCCTTGATCAGGCGGTCAGCAGTCACCTGGTCAGCGATGTGCCGCTTGGCGTTTTTCTTTCAGGCGGCCTGGATTCCAGCTGCATCGTCGCCCTGATGCGAAAGCATATCAACGGACCGCTCAGGACGTTTACCATCGGGTATAAAGACAAGAGTTTCAGCGAACTGGATTACGCCGAGATTGTCGCCCGCCATTGCGGCACGGAGCATCAGGTTCTCATGCTTGATGATCTCTCTCCGGCGTATGTCGAAAAAGTGCTTTGGCATCTTGATGAACCGATGACCGATCTCTCGACCGTGCCCCTGTATCTGCTCTGCAAGCAGGCAAGGGAGCATGTGACGGTCTGCCTGTCGGGAGAGGGGGCGGATGAAAGCTATGCCGGATATGACCGTTTCAAGGCCAGCCGGATCAACAACTGGTTCCGGCTGCTGCCGCCTGCCGTCCGCAGACAACTGATCGGCCGTCTCGCTGCCGGGCTTCCTGATCAGCCGCAGAAGAAAGGAATGATCAACATGCTCAAACGGTTCGTCGAGGGAGCCAATCTTGATCCATCCGGCAGTCATCTGCGGTGGCAGTATTTTCTGAACGACGGCCTGGAGCGGAATCTGTTTTCTGAAATGATGAAAGCCCGGATCAACCGGGACCCCTTCCGCCGGGTGCGGGAGTATTCCGGGAAATGCGACGCCGAAGACCAGGTAAACCGGGAGATCTACCTGGATATGCGGTTCATGATGACGGACAGCGTGCTCATGAAGGTGGATAGGATGAGCATGGCCAGTTCCCTCGAAATCCGGGTGCCGCTGCTCGATCACGTGCTGGTTGAATTTCTCGCCGCGCTTCCCGGTGACTGGAAATTAAAGGGAATGCGGACAAAACATATCTTTCGCGCCGCCCTGGCCGATCTCCTTCCCGACAGTGTCGTCAACAGGGGAAAACAGGGATACAGCCTGCCGGTCAAGCATTTATTGCGGGACGGATTGAAAGGGTATATGCAGGAATTGCTCAATGATTCGCCGATTATCCGCGAAAGCCTGGATGTCGGCTACGTCAATCTCCTTATCGAGGAGCATTGCAGTCAGAAGCAGAATCACAACCATATTTTATGGGCGCTCATCAATACGGCCATCTGGCATAATCGGTTTTTCCGGTGAGGCGTTTGATTTTATTTGTACGGGACCAAATTAATTTTTAGAGGTGAAAATGAAGATATTGGTAACCGGGGGGACCGGCTTTACGGGCAAGGCCCTGGTGAAAAGACTGCTTGAGCAGGGGCACCAGGTTGTCGCCCTTGATTACCAGGAAGGGTTGAAAACCGAGGAGCTGCGTGCCTGGGGCGCGGAGGTCGTCATCGGTTCGGTCACGGACAAGGACGTTGTCCGCCGGTGCGTGCAGGGGGTGGAAGTTGTGCACCATCTGGCCGCGGCTTTCCGGGAACTGGATGTCCCCAACAGCTATTACCGGGAGGTGAATGTCGAAGGGACCCGCAACGTCCTGGAGGCGGCCGGGGCAGCCGGGGTGAGGCGTTTCATTTATTGCTCGACCTGCGGTGTTCACGGCAATGTGGACAACCCGCCCGGTGACGAGAACGCGCCGATAAATGCCGCCGATTACTATCAGCAGACAAAGTATGATGCCGAGCCCGTCGTCCTGGAACATCACCGCAAAGGGTTGACTTCGGTCATCCTGAGGCCCGCGGCCATTTACGGACCCGGGGACCCCGAGCGGTTCTATATGATTTTCAAAAGAGTCGCCGGGGGAACGTTTCCCATGTTCGGCAGCGGAAAAACGCTGTATCATCCCCTCTATATTGACCACCTGGTCGACGCTTTCCTCCTGGCCCAGGAGGAAGGGAAAGGGGACGGGGAAGCGTATCTGATCGCCGACGAGGAGTATGTCGAAATTGAAGACCTGGTCCGGAGAACGGCCAAAGCGCTGGGAGTCCAGGTCAGGATTCCGCATTATCCCCTCTGGCCGCTCATCATTGCCGGACATGTCTGTGAAAAAGTCTGCAAGCCGTTCCACATCAAACCTCCCATTTTTCCCCGCCGGGTGGACTGGTACAGGCAGAACCGGGCATTTGACATCAGCAAGGCCAGGAGGGACCTGGGCTACGCGCCGACCATCTCTCTTGACGAGGGGCTGAAGAGAACGGCCGCCTGGTACAGGGCGGAAGGATACCTTTAGGTTCTGATCACGGGTCTGCAAGCGGCATGATCTCATCCGGAAACCATTGGTGTTGCCCGGCAGCAGCCGGCAAATCGGTGCAGGACAGTTGTCCCGTCGTCTATGGTTTTTAGCTCAACAATTTTTCTGTTTCAGGTCCTTCCTTTAACCCTGCTGGCCTATCTTCTCGCCGGCAGGAGCGTCAGGAATCTCGTCCTTCTTGTTGCCAGCCTGATCTTTTATGCCTGGGGCGAAAATATTTTCGTCCTGCTAATGCTTTTTTCCATCACGGCCAATTATGTCTTCGGCCTGCTGATCGACAGGGCGCGGAAAGATGGAAAAAGCGGCAAGAGCGCTCTGATCGGGGCATTGGCCGCCAATCTCGGCCTGCTCGGCTTTTTTAAATACGCCAACTTCATCGTTGAGAATCTGAATGGCATCCTGGCGTGGCTGCAGCTCGAACCGGTGATCTTCCCGGAAATCCATCTCCCCATCGGGATTTCCTTTTTCACCTTCCAGGCGATGTCCTACGTCATTGACGTCTATCGCGGCGATGCCCGGGTGCAGAAAAATCCCGTCAACATAGCCCTGTATATTTCCTTGTTCCCCCAGCTCATTGCCGGCCCGATTGTCCGCTATCACGACATCTCTTCCCAGATCACCCGGCGCGCGACCGGGATCGACGATTTCAGTTACGGGGTGCGGAGATTCATCATCGGCCTGGGGAAAAAGGTTCTGGTGGCCAATGTTCTCGGCGAAACGGCGGATTATATTTTTTCCCTGCCGCCCGACAGGGTCCCCGTCGGCCTGGCCTGGGTGGGGGCCGTTTCCTATACCCTGCAGATATACTACGATTTTTCAGGGTATTCGGACATGGCCATCGGACTTGGCCGGATGTTCGGTTTCCGCTTCCTGGAGAATTTCAATTATCCCTATATTTCCCGTTCGATACGGGAGTTCTGGCGGCGATGGCATATTTCCCTGTCCTCGTGGTTCAGGGATTATCTGTACATTTCTCTTGGCGGCAACCGGAAAGGACCTTCCAGGACATACCTGAACCTGGTGATCGTCTTTTTTCTCTGTGGGCTGTGGCATGGCGCCAGTTGGACCTTCATAGTATGGGGTCTGTATCACGGGCTTTTTCTCGTGCTGGAAAGAACGGTTCCGGTGAAATTCCTGCTCGAGCGTCTTCCCAGGCCACTGCAGCACATCTATACAATGATGGTTGTCATAATCGGCTGGGTTATTTTTCGGGCGGAAACGTTTGCCCATGCCCTGGGCTACCTGCGGGCCATGGTCGACTTCTCCACTCCCCCGCTGTACAATTCGCAGATTTTTCTGCACCTCAACAACGAATTTTATCTGGTGCTTGCCATTGGGATTATTTTTTCCGCCCCGGTGTATACGCAAATTGAAAAACGGGTAAGGGGACGGCTGCCGGCCGCACCTTCACTTTCCGGCAAGCTGGCCGGGGGCATTGGTTCGGTGACAGGCATCTGCTTTTTCCTCTTCGTCTTCCTGTATGCCATCGCCAATATCATGCGGGGCTCTTATAATCCCTTTCTCTACTTCAGGTTTTAGGGGAAATGCCGCAGGTCACCGGAGTACTGAAACAAGGGTTGGCAGGTTTTGTCTTCTTTGCCGTGCTGGGTGGAGGATTTCTCCTCCTGTGCGTACCGGACAAGATTGTCGCCGATTTTCAGGCCGGCGAGTGGGAGAGCCTCTCCATCCGGCTTGCCCTCATAACTCTCGCCAGCCTGATCGTCGCCTCGCGTCTGAACCGGCCCATTTCTTTTACGACGCCCCGGGGAGGCGGAGGTCTTTTTCTCTGCCTCATTTTCCTGGGAGTCCTGTTTTATCCTCTCCTCTCCCAATATTCCCGGGTGGGGAAAAGCATACAGGAAGTAGCCTCCTCCATTTCGGCGGAGCAGGAGGCGCCGGGAAGAAAAATCCTCGCCCTGGCCAGATCCTTTCCCGCAAAATACGAGCAGCATGCCGAGGAGCATTTCAAGCTGCCGGATGCATTCATCCAGCTCGAAGCCTTTATCAAGGTGTTTGGTTTGGGCATATCGCCCAATACCAACATCGCCGTCGGCAGGGACGGTTTTTACTTTGAAGGCTGGGGGGCAAGAAAGGTCGAGAAAGGAGTTACGGAAAGTTTTGACAATATTGCCGATTACATGGGGCAGATACCTTTTTCCGAAAACGAGCTGCGGCAATGGAAAAGAGTTCTCGAGGAGCGGAGCTACTGGCTCAGGGAGCAGGGAATTGAGTATGTTTTTGTCCTGGCGCCGACCAAGGCCTTCGTCTATCCCGAATATCTCCCGGCCCGCCTGCAGAGAGTGAAAAAAGGGGTCACCAGGTACGAACAGCTGTCAGGTTTTCTGCAAAACCACGCCGATGTTCATTTCGTGGACTTGCTGCCTCCCTTGCTC
>JALHJD010000199.1 GCA_022837185.1 Desulfobacteraceae bacterium | reverse complement strand
AGGTGGTGCAGCCCCCCGGCAGGAGAAGGATGATGATGAGGAGAAGAAGAGACGAAGTTCTCATGTCTGATGGTTCTTTGGCTTCGGCCCGGGGGTGGAGGGGGTTTTCCTCTCTCCGGCTCCGGGGGCTCGTTCACTTTTGTCTATCCTGCCATAAATCCGGCCTTTGATCAAAAAAAATCCGTCGGCGGGCCCATACGGGGGTGGATTTGACTTCCAGGGGCGGCCGCCTCGTTTCGTCCTCCCGAGATATTTTTCCGTGGGAAACGTCTTCAGGGTGGGATCGTGGCGGTTTTCGGGAATTATTCCTGTTTACCGACCGTTCTTTCCTGATTATTCTATCATGGTAGAGGCCAGGCCGTTTCCGTCCTGGGGCCGTGCCGGCGCCGGATATCGCGGCTCCGGGGTCAGGGAGGAATGCTGTGCTGGTACATTCAAAGGGGCCATTCGTTATGATGAAAAAAAATCCGGCCAGGGTGAGCGGCAAACAAGGAAAAGAGGCGGACCGTGATGAGCGGGGCGGCTGGGAGCTGCCGGCTTCGTTCCGGGACCTGTTCTTTTCCCTGCCCGACGCGGCCGCCCTTTGTGACGCCCATGGCCGGATACTCCAGGTCAACCCGGCCCTGGAAAATATTTTCGGCTTCACCGCGGACGAGCTTATCGGACAGCAGGCCGGGAGACTGCAAGGTGGGGCCGGCGGGGAAGAACCGGGGAAATGGCAGGACAATGGTAATGCCTGCTCCGGGGCGGATTGGGGGCGGTCGAGCTGCCGCCGCGGAGACGGTTCCGTTTTTCCCGCGGAAGTCGCCGTCATCCGCATCAGCGATGACCAGGGGGATGTCCGCGGATTTGTCCACCTGTTCCGGGACCTCTCCGGACAGCGGGAGAGGGAGAAAGAACTGCTCGAGGCGCAGATGCGCTACCGCCTGATCGCTGATTATACCTCCGACTGGGAATACTGGCGGGATGCGAACGGGTCCTTCCGGTATGTTTCCCCCTCCTGCGAGCGCATCACCGGCTACCCGCCGGCCGCCTTTGTGGAGCGCCCGGCCCTGGTCCATGAAATAGTCCTGCCGGCCGACCGGGAGATATGGGAGGGTCATTGCCGGGATTCCATGGAAGAGATGAAACGGCGCGAGGTGCAGTTCCGCATCGTGCGCCGGGACGGGGAAGTCCGCTGGATTGAGCATGCCTGCCAGCCGGTGGTCGCCGACAGCGGCAAGGTCCTCGGCTTCCGGGTCAGCAACCGGGACGTCACCCGGCGCAAGACCATTGAGAACGAGCTGCGCCAGGCTCTGGAGGCGGTCCAGTCACTGAAGGAGCACCTGGAGGCGGAGAGCCTCTACCTGAAGGAAGAGATCGCCCTGGAGCATGACTATACCAACATCATCGGCAACAGCAACGCCCTGCAGTACGTGCTGTTCAAGGTCGAACAGATCGCCGCTTCCGACACCACCGTTCTCATTCTGGGCGAGACGGGAACGGGCAAGGAACTGATAGCCCGGGCCATTCACAGCCGCAGCGCGCGCGGCGGCCGCTCCCTGGTGAAGGTCGACTGCGCGTCCCTGCCGGCCGATCTTATAGAAAGCGAATTGTTCGGCCATGAAAAGGGCGCGTTTACCGGCGCCCATGCCCGTCATATCGGGCGCTTCGAGCTGGCGGACGGGACCAGCATTTTTCTTGATGAAATCGGCGAACTGCCCCTGGAACTGCAGGCCAAACTCCTGCGGGTCATTCAGGACGGGGAGTTCGAGCGGGTGGGCGGCAACCGGACCATCAGGGTTGACGTCCGGGTCATCGCCGCCACCAACCGCAACCTGGAGGAGGATGTCCGCCAGGGAAAATTCAGGATGGACCTCTGGTACCGGCTCAATGTCTATCCCCTGACCGTACCGTCGCTGCGGGACCGGGGCGAGGACATTCCCCTGCTGGTCAACCATTTTGTCAACCGGTTCGCGCACAAACAGGGCAAGAAGATCAATACGGTCCCCAGGCCGGTGATGGAGGCCCTGCGGAAATACCCCTGGCCGGGCAATATCAGGGAACTGGAAAACGTCATTGAACGGGCGGTGATCAACACCACCGGAACCAGCCTCCGCCTCCCGGAAGGGTTAAGGGAGGTCCGCAACGGCATGAACAACGAATTCAAAACCCTGCGCGACATGGAGCGGGAATATATTCTCAAGGTTCTCGACAAAACCGGGTGGAAGGTCAGCGGCGCCAACAGCGCGGCGGAAATCCTCGGCATGGACAGGAGTACGCTGCGGGCCCGGATGAAAAAGCTGAACATTCGGAAACCGTGAGCTGCTCCCCGGCTTTGTCCGGTTACATATAACCACCTGTTTTTCGCTCCACGGAACCGGGGCCGGAATACCCCGCTCACCGGTTGGCTTCCGACCCTGTCTCCCGGGCGCCGGCGCCCGATACCGCGCCATCCATGAATGAAACGACCAGTACCAGCGGCTGGCTTGTGTTTTGGTCAAGTTTGACCTTTCGGTTATATTTGACCATAAATAGGGGTTCCAGCCGTTCCCTTTTTCTTCCTCCTTTCCTCGTCATCCCCCTTTTTTCCGTCGAGCTGAGAGTAATTTTTATTATTTTTTTGATACGGCATAATTTTTGTATTTGATCCATAAGACGGTGCGGCAAATTGTCGCGCCTGGTGAAGGACGTCCCCTTGTCCTGTGGTACTGGAAAATGTCCATTGCAACAGGACAAAGAGATGGGGCGGCCAAGTGTGGCTGTTGCCGGTGGCGAGCATAACCTGTTTAGATGATGGATCTTTTTTCTTGGTCCCGGGAAATCGTCATCAGGTACGATTGTTGCAACAATAGTGATGCTCTCTGGACAGGATGTGATTATTACCGCGGTAACCCTCAAAGGCAGGCAGGATAAGCGCAGGGAAATAATGCAGACCATCAGCGGCATAGCCGACCAGGTGCGGCGCTGTGAAGGGTGTGTCGGGGTGCACTGCTACCAGGACATCAACGACAGGGATGTATTCTATTATGTCCAGCAGTGGCGGTCCAGGGAGGACCTGGACGGCCACCTGAACTCAAAACTGTTCGCGGCCCTCCTGGGCATAAAAAGCATCCTGGCCGAGCCGCCGCGTATTGAACATATGTTTCGAAGCAGCGAAAGATAACGGTGAAGAAATCGTTCACCGGCGCATGGGAAAAAATGAGGAAACCAATTGGAGTTCGACGATGAGTGGAAACCGGAACAAGTTGATTGACTGGATTGCACCCGATGTGAGGCCGGGATACTGTCTGGCGGCCGCCGTAATGATTCTTGCTTTCCTCATGGCCGCTGCCGGCAGTGCCGCGGCGACAGCCCTGAACGTGTTCGGCGTCAACAAGGACAACAGCGAGACCCCTCTGACCGAGTATCGCTGGGTGCTGGAGGAGGACGTCACCTTCCGGATCGAACCGGGCGTTCCGACGCCCGACATCCTGGCGGTCGACTTTCATAAGAGCTACATGCCGGTGGCGGCCCAGGGCGACAACCTCAACGCCCTGGCAGATGTCCTACTCGATCAGGATAAATACTATTACGTCTCGGTCATCCCCGGGGAGCCGGGCACCTACAGCATCGGCGGTGCCGGGTTCAAGGGCAGCGACGGGACAATCAGCGTCTTCCTCAACCAGCTGCCCCTGCCCACCGCCCAGATCACTATTTTCGTCCACGAGGACATGAACCCCATCAACAACGTCTGGGATGAGGGTGAGCCCGGCCTGGCAGGGTTCAGGATCATCCTGGAGGACGCCGGCGGCCGCTACGGCATCTCGGCCGGCGTGCAGTCCCAGGATGCCTTCGGCAATATGCTTGGGACCACGTATCGGCAGGATTGTGCCGAAGACGGCCAGGAAACAGTTCCTCCCGGTGAAGGAACCTTTTTCTGCCTGGATGAATTCGGCAGTCCCATTGTCGACGTCGCCGGCACCGGCCTGCTGCTGACCGGACCCGACGGCTCGCTGACCATCAAGAACCTGGCTCCCGGCAAATACGGCATCATCATCGTCCCGCCCAATGCCATCGAGAGCCCGCCGGGTTCAGGCATCTTTGTCAGTGATAGCTGGGTGCAGACCTCCACCATAGAGGGCACCATCCTCATCGACGCCTGGGTCAAGGCCAATGAGCCGCCCTTCTTCGCCGAGTTCGGCCCGGCCGGCCCCCACACCTCCTTCGGCTTCGTGCCGGCAGGTCCTGCAAGCCCCTACGTAGACAGCACGGCGCTCAATGGAGGAGCAACCATTTCCGGGCAGATCGTCAACCTGCATCTTTCCCGGCCGCCGCAGACCGCCTTCCACAACGGCGCACCCTTCCCGCATACCAGGCCCTGGGTCGGCCTGAACCAGGGCGCCGCCGGAGTGGGCCGGGGAGTGTACGCGGCCCGGGTCAATGAAGACGGGACCTTTGCCATACCCAATGTGCCGCCGGGGGACTACCAGCTGGTGGTGTGGGACGACAACCTGGACCTCATTTTCGCCTTCCATGACCTCACCGTCGGCACGGCCAACATTGCCCTCGGCGAGGTCCCGGTTTTTCAATGGTTCACCCGCCTGGAAAACTGGGTGTTCCACGACTATAACGAGAACGGCTTCCGCGATGACGGTGAGCCCGGCATTGCCGAGCAGGCCGTCAACCTGCGCTGGCGGGACGGCTCGGTGTACCAGTCCATGCCCACCGACGGCGAGGGATTCGTGCCCTTCGACGAGGTTTTTCCCTTCTTCGCCTGGCTGGTGGCCGAAGTCGATTTCGCCCGCTTCAAGGCCACCGGCCTGACGGTCACCGTGGATGACGGCGGGGCAATAGACCCCGCCGACCCCTGGACCTGGGAAGGCCAGTTAAGTCCCCAGAACCAGCGGGTCCCGACCCTCACCCCCATGCTGGCCACCACCAAATTCCGGACCGAGCGCGGTCCGGTCCTGTCCCAGGGCTTCCAGGGCTTCCTCGGCCAGACCAGCGTCATCGAATGGGGCAAAAAGGAATACGTTCCCGGGGAGAACGGGGGCATATCTGGTATCGTCTTCTATTCGGTCACCCGGGCCGAGAACGATCCGGAACTGGGCTTTCCCGAACCCTGGGAGCCGGGCATCCCCCGGGTCACCGTCAACCTCTATGACGCCGCCGGCACCACCCTGCTGAACACCACCACCACCGACAGCTGGGACGACTCCCTGCCCACCGGCTGCCCGCCGGGCAGCAATGCCGGCAGCGCCACGGACGATCCTTTTGTCTTCCGCGGCAAACCACTGGACTGCTATGACGGCATGCGCAACTGGAACCAGGTGCGGCCGGCGGTCTTTGACGGCGGCTACGCCTTTGACGCGATCATCGACCCGGCAACGGGCGAGGAGATCAGCCCCATTCCCCCCGGCCAGTACGTGGTCGAGGTCGTTCCGCCCCCGGGCTACGAGATCGTCAGGTCCCAGGACAAAAACGTCGATTTCGGCGATGAGTATACCCCGAGCCTCCTCCTGCTGCCGCCCAAGTGCGTGGGGGATGAGTACCTGGTCCCGCCGGAGCTGACCCTGTTCCCGGGGGTTGAAGCCCCCCTGGCCGGCCAGTGGCTGAAAAGCTGCGACCGTAAGCAGGTGGTGCTCAGCGACCGGGCCAACGCGGCGGCCGATTTCTTCCTCTTTACCCAGACCCCCATTGCCGGGCATATCAAGGGCTTCATCCTC
>JALHJD010000198.1 GCA_022837185.1 Desulfobacteraceae bacterium | reverse complement strand
CGAGATACTGTTGGCTCCGGACAGGACCGTGCCGGCGGCGGTCACCCCCGAGAAGGTGAAGGAGTATCTGGGGAGCCGGACCTATTATTTCGAGGTGGCCGAGGAACGGGAGCGCGTCGGGGTGGCGACCGGACTGGCCCTGACCGCGGCGGGAGGGCAGATCATTTTCATTGAGGCGGCCGTCATGGCCGGTCATGAAGAACTTATCCTGACCGGTTCGCTCGGCCAGGTCATGAAGGAATCGGCCCAGGCGGCGCTGAGTTTTGTCCGCGCCAATGCGGACCGTTTTCACATTCCGCCGGATTTTTTTGCCGGCCACGATATCCACGTGCACATTCCTGCCGGAGCCGTATCAAAAGACGGACCGTCGGCCGGCTTGCCCATTGCCGTGGCCCTGATCTCCCTGTTGACCAAACGCCCGGTGCGCCGGGATGCGGCCCTGACGGGAGAATTGACCCTGAGCGGCAGGATCCTGCCCGTGGGCGGAATGCATGACAAACTTCTCGCCGCCCGCAGGGCAGGAATGACGACGATCATCATTCCGAAACTGAATGAATCCGACCTGCGGAACATCCCCGCCAATGTCATGGCCGATCTCAAGGTTGTGCCCACCTCTGAAGTTGCCGATATAATCGAAATTGTCCTGATCTGAAAAAGATCACACCGACACCCCGTCTCCCTGCGTTTCTCGCCCGTCTTTTTCCCTCCTTTTCCCGCCCTGGGCCCGGCGCCGCACCTCCCCCCCCCCCGGCTCAATTGTCCGTTCTGTACCGACGACGAGTTGTTGCAATTTGCAACGTGTATTGCGCCTCGGCAACAGTGTTTTAAATGACTGATTAATCGACATAAATTCTGATGCCGATTTTTCCTGTTGCATTCGGCAACAATGGGGCCCGGTGGCCGTCAACGCATAACTAACTGAAAATATTAGTGATATGTCGGTCCGGTTTCTGGCACGCTGGTTGCTTTGCATGGGCAGGAAGGCGCTGGAAGCAATACGCACAGGCCATGCAAAGGAGTGGAGAGGGGAAAAACAATCGGCATGTATGAGGGAAAATTCCCGGACGGAAGATGATGAGCAACATTTTTAAGAAAATCGAAGAAGCAATGGTCGCGGCCGCTTTTGCCGAGTCCGGAGAGCATGAATACGCGGGAAGTCTGCTCAAGTCGGGCAAAACCGCGCACAGGAAAGTCCTGTTGAGCACGGACTGCCCCGTTGTCACGGGCAAGGTCCTCGATCACGCCCTGAACCTGTGCAAAAGGCTGGGCAGTTCCCTGGAGGTTTTTCAGATCATCCCGGCCGGCATCATCGAATCTTCCCCGCGGGAATTCTTTGAGGCCGGAACGCGAAGGCTTCAGGCCCTGAAATCAACATTGGGTCCCCTGGGTATTTCCTATGATTTCGCCATCAAGGAATCGTCCCTGGAAGAGGAGCTGCGTACAATTGCCCGCAACCGGCGGGACATCCTGGCGGTCATCATACCGGTCTGTGAAGGAAACAAGAGGGACAGGGACAGCTTTACGGCAGCGATGGGCCGACTGTTCAATTGTCCGGTGATTTTCTTCGAATCCTGAAAAGTCTTGCCCCGCATAAGGAAAAGCCGCCCCGGGGACGGGTTTTTGCCCGGACGCCGGTGGGAAATCTCTGCGGGCAGAAAAGCCAACATACCAAACATTGAAGCGAGGAGTAGACGATGGAATTGAACGAATTTGACAAGGACATGACGGCGGCGGCGTATGCCCAGGCCGGAGAACACGAGGATGCGCGAACCATAATGGCTGCCTCGGAAACGAAACAGGCGGTCCAGCCGCGGGTGCAGAAGAAAAAGCCTGTTCTGGGAATGGTCGTCTTCGGCGCCCTGTCGGTGTTCCTCTATGTCGGTCTGATGATGAATCAGGGGTGGATAATGGACGTTTTCACCAAGGGAGGACCCTACACCTTCTGGCCCCTGGGCACGGCGATGGTGTTTTCTTTCATTCACGGTGCCTTTGCCAGCAACTTTCTGAGCGTCATGGGAATTGAAGCCAGGAAGCACTGATCCATACAGTCTTTGAGACGATTGCCATAATTTAAGGAGAAACAACCAATGAAAAGATTACTTTTTCTGCTGTTCGGAATTCTGTTGATCATGCCTTCTGCCCCGGTCATGGGCGCCGGTGGGGACGGACCGCCCAAAGACATGATGAAAGGGGTGTTTGTCGCGGTTGACGCTCCGTCCCGGACAGCGACCTTCATCAACGGGGAAACGGAAACCGCCCTGACCCTGACCCTCGGCGAAGGGATGACCGCCGGTGACATAACCCTGGACAAAAAGGTCATGGTCTCCCTTGACAAGCATGCCGGGGAGGGGATAATCAAGGATGTGTCCATCATGTTCCTGGACATGACTCCGGGCAGGGTCGCGGCTTTGCTGCTGATCGGCCTGATCGGCGGACTGCTGAGCGGTTTCATCGGTTCGGGCGGTGCCTTTGTCCTGACCCCGGCCATGATGTCCCTCGGTGTTCCCGGCGCCATAGCCGTTGCCAGCAACATGTGCCACAAGTTTCCCAAGGCCATGGTCGGGGCCTACAAGCGCTACAAATACGGCCAGGCAGACATCAAGCTGGGCCTGGTCATGGCCGTCACCGCGATCATCGGGGTCCAGATCGGCATCCGCATCCAGAAGTATATTCTGAGCCAATGGGGCAATGCCGGCTCGAACCTGTATGTCAGCGTGGTTTTTGTCCTCGTCCTGCTCCTGGTCGGGGCCTATGTGTTCTATGACGCCTATAAGCTTTCGAAGGGCGGCGGTGACCCCCAGACACCCAAGCTGGCGCAGGCATTAATGAAAATCAATCTGCCGCCGATGATGGAGTTCAAGGTTGCCAAGGTGCGGATCTCGGCCTGGGTGACCATTCCGGTCGGCCTGATGACCGGCATGCTGGCGGCAACCATTGCGGTCGGCGGCTTCATAGGGGTTCCGGGCATGATCTACATCGTCGGAGCCTCGGCCATGGTCGCCAGTGCAACCGAACTGGTCATCGCGTTCATCATGGGAGCCTGGGGATCTTTTCAATGGGGCATGTCGGGACTCATCGACATCCGGCTGACCCTGCTCATCCTGGCCGGCTCGCTCGTCGGGGTGCAGCTCGGCGCTCTGGGTACAACCTATGTCAAGGATCATATGATCAAGATTGTCATGGCCTCGGTCATGGTCATTGTTGCCGTGTCCCGCGGCGCCAAGATTCCCGGCTACCTGGCCGACCTCGGCCTGCGCGGGCAGCTCGAGCCGCAAATGGCTTCGCTGCTGGAAGGCGTCAGTTTCTGGTCCCTGATTGCCGCCCTCGGCTTTGCCACCGTCATCATTGCCGCCGCCATGATCAAGGGCATGGTCGATGCCCGGGCCGAGGAGCGTGTCAAGTCCCTGGAGGCGGAAGTAAGTCATGGCTAATTACCGGAAAATTCTGGTGGCGTATGACGGATCGGCATCGGCCCGCAGCGCCCTCGCCGTCGGTGCCGATATCGCCCGGAAGGAAAAGAGCTGGATCAAGGTCCTCGCGGTTGTGCCGGTTTATGACGGTGATCTCGATCTGTTCGGCGTCAGCAGAATCAAGGAAACCATTGAAGGACCGGGCCGGAAGCTTCTGGCCGAGGCCAAATCCCTGGCTGGGGATCTCGACGTTCATGTCTTCACCAACCTTGAGCAGGGTGAACCCTTTGAACGGATTGTCCACGTAGCGGATGAAGAGAACTGCGATCTGATCGTCATGGGCCGCAGCGGCCTCAGTCATCTGGAACGGGAACTGATGGGCGGGGTCACCGCCAGGGTGATAGGGCATACGGACAGGAACGTCATCGTTGTCCCGGAGGGGGTGAAGCTTGACTGGAACCGTCTCCTGGTGGCAACCGACGGGTCGCCGAACAGTGCCGCGGCGCTGGCCCACGCCCTTGCCGTGGCCAAAGAGCATGACGTGGGATTGGCTGCGGTTTCGGTTGTCCACACCAGTGAAGAAATGATCGCCCTGGCGCCCGAGCATATCCAGACGCTGGTGGAACGGTCCCGCGACCATCTGCAGGACGTGCTGCACCAGGGTGAAGAGCAGGGCGTCCGGGTTGAAACCTTCGTCCGGGAAGGGCAGCCCCATGAACAGATTACCGGGCTGGCCCGGGAGATCGGCGCCTCATTGATCATTATGGGCACGCACGGCCGCAAGGGTCTGAGCCGTCTGCTGATGGGCAGCGTAACCGAACGGACCATCGGCTACGCCTCCTGCCCGGTGCTCATCATCCATTAAATCAGATATTTCCGGACGCCTGGCACCGCCCCGCCGTGCGATTCAGGCGTCCGGGAAGGTCTCTCCTCCCACGGATCCCCCCTGATCAAAGGGCTGACCCCTTTCGCAACTTTTTTGTTGCGGCCCTGTGTAACAAATTGAAACAGGGAATTGTCCGCATAATCAAAGGCATATTGATCCCATTCAAGTGGTGTTGCAGTTTGTAACACGCTATTTCGTCATTATTACAAACAGTTATCGTTCGCAAAGCCAATATTTTTCTTGACATTATACCACCGGGAGAATTAAGCATAACGACAATTTTCCAGGCCGAAATGGGGTTGACCGGAAGTGTCTGATTCGCGCAGAAGGTCTTTGCAAAGGGGGTGAAGGGAATATCCTTGCATGGACCGGGCCGTTCGCATTATCTCACTGCATAGAGGGTTGAGACAACCTGAAGAGGTTTCCCTGACCGCGAGAGAACGGAGGGCTCTGCATTGTTCCGGCCTTGCATCATTAATTACCAAACAGGAGGGAAATAATGGCACGCAACATGTTGGGCATAACAGGAGGAATAGCCCTTATTCTGGGTATATTTGCTCTTATGCCGGAGCTAACCCTGGCCAGCGAGGTGACAGCTGCCTCGCCGGTCCCCGTCGACGACGGGACCGCCTGGTGGATGTGGCCGGTGATCTTGTTTGTGGTAACTTTTATCATGGGAATCGTCGCCGTTCTCGGCGGCGTCGGCGGCGGCGTCCTGTATGTTCCGATCATCAGCGGCTTCTTTCCCTTTCATCTTGATTTTGTCCGCGGAACCGGCCTGCTTGTCGCCTTGTCCGGAGCCCTGGCCGCAGGACCCGGCCTGTTGAAAATGAACATGGCCAGCCTTCGCCTGGCCATTCCTGTCGCCCTCATTGCCTCGACCATGGCCATTGTCGGCGCGATGGTGGGACTGGCTCTGCCGACCAATATCGTGCAGATTCTCCTCGGGGCGACCATTCTCGGCATAGTTGTGATTATGTTCACCGCCAAAAAATCCGAATTTCCCGATGTGCAGAAGCCTGATGCCCTGTCTTCGGCCCTGCGCATCTGCGGTGTCTACTATGAGGCCAGCAGCAGAAAAAATATTGACTGGCAGGTCCACCGCACCCCCCTCGGCCTGTTTACCTTTATCATCATCGGCTTCATGGCGGGCATGTTCGGTCTCGGCGCCGGATGGGCCAATGTCCCGGTTCTCAATCTCATGATGGGGGCCCCCCTGAAGATCAGTGTCGCGACCAGCAAATTTCTGCTCTCGATCACCGATACCTCGGCGGCCTGGATTTATCTGAACCAGGGATGCGTCATCCCGATGATGGTCGTACCCTCCCTGATCGGCATCATGCTGGGCTCCATAGTCGGGGTGCGTATTCTGAAGGTGGCCAAACCGACTTTCATTCGCTGGATGGTCATCGCCATCCTGCTCTTTGCGGGATTGAAGGCGCTGCTCAAGGGACTTGGCATCGGCTGAGGCGCTGTTCGCGCACCCCGCTGCCGTCTGTGGCTCAACGTTGAAGATACATTTTGATCTGATCGATGGATTCGTTCAGTTCAGGATCAAGAGGAGGATACAGTAATGAGTGAAATGAAGCCGACCGCCACCCCCGAACAGGTATTGTATGCAAAAATTCTCGAAAAAGGCATGTATCTGGGCCTGGTGCTGCTGTTTGTCACCTTTGCCCTGTACGTTTTCGGGATCATGAAACCGGCCGTCCCCCTCAACGAGATCGCCGCATACTGGAATCAGGATGTCCATTCCTACCTGGTGGCCATCAATACCAATTTTCTTCAACTGGACAATCTGCCCACCGGCTGGAGCTGGCTGGGGCTGATCAACCGGGGGGATTTCGTTAATTTCATACCCATAGCGATACTTTCCGGCGTAACCATTCTCTGTTATATCGCCATTGTCCCCGGATTGTTCAAGCGCGGCGACAAGGCCTACGCCATCATGGCCGTTGCCGAGGTGCTCATTCTCACCCTGGCGGCAAGCGGACTGCTGACGACGGGCGGCCACTGATGCCGGCGGACCGATAAACAAACGGCTCCGGCGGCAACCCTCGCCGCCTGCCCATCTCGACCGGGACGTTCAACCAGGGTAAGTCCTCCGGCCGCAGTTGATACAAACAAAGC
>JALHJD010000197.1 GCA_022837185.1 Desulfobacteraceae bacterium | reverse complement strand
GTCAGCGCCGGGGACTGAACCTCCCGGACGCAACACCCTGGTACGTCAGGGAGCTGGATGCGGCAAACAACCGGGTCATGGTCTGCAAAGGGGAGGAACTGCTGACCAGGCGGGTGATGATCAGTGACGTCCGCTGGCATGGCGAAGAACCGCCTCTGCCCTGGCACGGGCTGGTGCAGATCCGGGGACGGCACACCCCCTCGCCGGCCAGGGTCGGCCAAATCGGGGGAAAATGGTACATTGATTTTGATCAATCCCAGCGGGCCGTCACCCCTGGACAGTTTGCCGTCTTTTACCGGCAGGACGTTCTTGTGGGCAGCGGGATCATGCTGCGGTCCGGATACCTGGAGGAATCGCCGGGGTGAAAAAAGTCGCCATAACCACTCTGGGATGCAAGGTTAACCAGTTCGAGTCTGCGTCGTTTGCCTCCTCCTTTGCCCAGGCTGGATGCGAACTGGTCCCTTTTGCCGGCAAGGCCGACGTCTATGTCATCAACACCTGCGCCGTAACCGGCAGGGCCGCTCAGCAGTCGCGGCAGCTCATCCGCCGGGCCCTGAAGGCCAACCCCGCGGCCCGCTTGGTGGTGACGGGCTGCTTTGCCCAGATGGCGCCCAGCGAAATCGTCGACCTGGCGGACAGCCCTCTCTGCATCGTCGGCAACGGCAACAAGCACCTGGTTGTTGAAGCCGCCCTCACGGAGCGCACCTGCGATCTGTCCGTGCTGATGGGCAACATCCGCCTGAAAAGAGAGATCACCCCTCTGCCGGTCCGCCGCTTCAGCGGCCGCACCCGGGCCTTTCTGCGAATCCAGGACGGCTGCGACAACTTCTGCTCCTACTGTATCGTCCCGTACACCAGAGGGAGAAGCAGAAGCCTGCCCATGGAACAGGTCCTCGAACAGACGGCCGTCTTTGCCGGGGAGGGGTACCGGGAAATCGTCATTACCGGCATCAACGTCGGCAAGTACGGCCTGGACCTTGTCGGGGGGATATCGCTGACGACTCTTATTGCCCGGCTCTGCCGGGATTTTCCCACCATGCGCTTCCGCCTCAGTTCCGTGGAGCTGACCGAGGTCGATGACCGGCTCCTTGCCCTGATGAACAACGAGCCCAATTTCATGCCGCACCTGCACATCCCCCTCCAGAGCGGGGACAACGATATCCTCGCCAGGATGAACCGCCGCTACACCGCGGAAGAGTTCAGCCGTACCGTCACCAGAATCGCCGGCGCGGTTCCCCCGGCGGCGATCGGCTGCGACATTCTCTGCGGTTTTCCCGGGGAATCGGAAGCCGCCCACGACAACACCTTCCGGCTGCTTGCTGATCTGCCGGTCACCTATCTGCATGTCTTTCCCTACTCCAGGCGGCCCGGCACCCTGGCCGCATCCATGAACAGGCAACTTCCCAAGAAGATAAAGGATCAGCGGGTCCGGCGATTGCGCGAGCTTGACCGGACCTTGCGATCCCGTTTCCATGAACTCCATTTCGGCACCGTGCGCCAGGTTCTGGTCGAGCGGGTCCACCGAACCAGCGGACTGCTTCAGGGTTTTTCCGACAATTATATCCCTGTCCGTTTCGAGGGAGATTCACGGCTGAAGGGAACCATCGTTCCGGTCCGTCTGGACAGGTTCCTGGCCGACGGCGGCATATTCGGCACCGCGGTGCAGACGCAGCTTGAGATAATATCCCGAAACAGGTAAAGTAACGAACCGGGAAAACGTCCCTCAACCCCGCTCCTTTTACTTGACCACATGATCGGTGAAATAATAGCCATCGGCGATGAGCTGACGTCGGGCCGCATCATCAACACCACCAGCGGTTTTGCCGCCAGGCAGCTTTTCGCCGCCGGACATGAAATCGTTGCCATGCATACCATCGGCGACACTCCGGCCCTGATCGGGGAAGCCCTGAAAAGGGCGATCCGCCGGGCTGATTTTGTCATTGTCACCGGCGGGCTCGGAGCCACCAGTGACGACCTGACCAATGAGGCCGTGTCCAAGGCCCTGAACCGACCGCCCACCCTGCACCGGGGGATCCTGAACAAAATCCGCGCCCGACTGAGGGGCGGGACGGGCGACCAGGCCTTGCTGGAAAAGCTTGCCTGGCTGCCCCAGGGCGCGGAGGTGCTCAACGCGGAATCGCGAATGGCCGGCTATCTGCTGGTGGATGACGCGACCCCGATCTTTTTTCTGCCCGGCGTCCCGGCGCAGATGAAAGAGCTGATGGTCGAACATGTCCTCCCCTGCCTGGCCGGCTGGTCGACCGACAAGCGGCATCATTTCCGGCAGCGGGTATACCGCACCTTCGGCCTCGGGGAAAACATGATCAACGAATACCTGCGGCATATGGAAAAAACACCGCAGCTCAAAATCGGCTACTATCCCGTGGACAGCGAAGTGCATGTCAGTCTGACCGTGACCGGCCGGGATGCAGGGGAAGCCGATGCCCTGTTCGCCGAAGCGGACTCCACGATTACCGCCCTGCTGGGTGGTTTTCTGTACGGCTGCGACCAGGAGACCCTGGCCTCGGTGGTGGGGAGTCTGCTGCTGCAACAGAACCGGTGGCTGGGCGTGGCCGAGTCCTGCACCGGCGGACTCCTGGCCGGCAAAATCACCGAAACAGCCGGCAGTTCGCAATGGTTCGCCGGCGGCGTGGTCGCCTACAGCAATTTTCTCAAAGAACAACTGCTGGACGTTGACAGTTCGCTGCTGGCCGAGCACGGAGCTGTCAGCGCCCCTGTTGCCAGGGCCATGGCCGAGGGCATTCAGCGGCGCGCCGGGGTCGAGGTCGCAATCGGGGTGACCGGGATCGCCGGACCATCCGGCGGCACCGACAAAAAGCCTGTCGGCACCGTCTTTTTCGGACTGTGCATCGGCAGCACGGTCACGGACCAGCAGTACACTTTTTCCGGCAATCGGCGTGAAATCCAGGAAATTTCCGCCCAAACCGCCCTTGATCTGGTGCGGCGGGCATTATGAAACCCATAGAGGAGAACAGCATGGCAGGTGCGGTTGAAAATAAGGATGCAGGACGAATCAAAAGCGTGGACAACGCCATTACCCAGATTCAGCGGCAGTTCGGCAAAGGGTCGATCATGCGGCTCGGGGAGCATGAGCTGGAAAAAATTCCGGTTGTCTCCACCGGCGCCCTCAGTCTTGATATCGCCCTCGGCGTCGGCGGACTGCCGCGCGGCCGGGTGACGGAAATATACGGTCCGGAATCGTCGGGCAAAACGACCCTGGCGCTGCATGCCATCGCCGAATCGCAGCGCCGCGGCGGCACCGCGGCGTTCATAGACGCCGAACATGCCCTGGATACAGCCTATGCCCAGCGACTCGGGGTCGATACCGATAATCTGCTGATCTCCCAGCCCGATTTCGGCGAGCAGGCCCTGGAGATCGCTGAAATCCTGATGCGCAGCGGCGGGGTGGACATCATCGTCATCGATTCGGTCGCCGCCCTGGTGCCGCGGGCCGAGATCGACGGCAATGTCGGGGACCAGCATGTCGGGCTCCAGGCCCGGCTGATGTCCCATGCCATGCGCAAATTCACCGGGGTGCTCAAGCGGACCAACACCGTACTGATCTTCATCAATCAGATCAGAATGAAGATCGGGGTGATGTTCGGCAACCCTGAAACCACCCCCGGCGGCAACGCCCTCAAGTTCTACAGTTCGATCCGTCTCGACATCCGCAAAGTCAGCCAGATCAAGGACGGTCAGGAATCCATCGGCAACCGGACCAAGGTTAAGGTCGTCAAGAACAAGGTGGCGCCGCCCTTCAAGACCGCCGAATTCGACATCATCTACGGTGAAGGCATTTCCAGAACCGGCGATCTGCTCGATCTGGGCGTCGAAATGGGGATCATCGACAAAAGCGGCGCCTGGTACGCCTACCAGGACGAGCGCATCGGCCAGGGCCGGGAGAACGCCAAGGCCTTTCTCAAGGAGCATCCCGAGATGATGGGGGACATTGAAAACAAGGTCCGCGCCGCCTACGGGCTGGGGGAAGAGGACGCTGTCATGCCCCCGGCCGAAAAGGGCAGCGACTGAGCGGACAAAGGGGACCCCTCCCCTTCCCGGGCACCTCCGAACGCGGCCGGCAGCAAGAAAAGACATGGCCCCGGCCATCCGGCAATGACGGGGCCCCGAGGGCAGTACCAGTGTCAGCGCAGAGCTTCAGGTGATAGTGATCTTCTTCTGTTTGCTCTCCCTGGTCTTTGGCACCCTGATCTCCAGTACCCCGTCCTTGAAGGACGCCTTGGACTTGTCGGCGCTGACGTTGTCCGGCAGTCGGAAGCTCCGGCTGAATGAGCCGTACGACCTCTCAAACCGGTGATAATCTTTCTTTTCGATCTTTTCTTCCTTCTTTTTTTCACCGGTGATGGTCAGGGTGTTTTCGGTGATGGAAACGTTGAGATCTTCCTTGGCAATGCCCGGTAGATCAGCCTTCACCACCAATTCTCCTCCTTCCTCGAAAATATCGACGGAGGGGGTGAGTTCCGCGGCCCTGGGAAAATCACGCAGCAACATGGACGGCATAAAGGAAAAGGGTTGGCGAAAAAATCGCTCGAACTGCCGCTCCATCTCGTCAAAATAGGTATCCGGCCGTGTTTCCTCCTTGGTGACAAGCTCCGCTTTGTCCTTCTTTTTCGCCATGACACCCCTCCCTTCATTGAGTTCCATCGTTGAGACCAAAATGCAATTACCCCATTAAATGAATTGTATTCCACCCGGCAAAAAAGTCAAACAGGGCGCCGGTACCGGAGCAGACGCTGCCCGCGGTTTCACGGCCAGAATATGCCGCCTCAATCCCATCCTTTCCCTTGACTTCACCTTGCCAAGTTACATAGAATAAGATTATTATACAGGTGTTTGTCATGTTGTTTCCCTATATGACCCGACAATTCAACATGGAGGAAAAAGGATGGACAGCAAGGACCTGAAAAAACTCCTCGCCGGACTCGGAGTCGCTGCATTGGTGAGCTCCGGCAGCATGACCATGCCCGCCGCGCATGCCGCCGGCGGCAGCGCTTGAGGCAGCAAGCCCAGCACAGGTAGTGCTGAAAAAGCCGTTGAGCAGGCAGCCGACGTAGCAGAGGAAAAGACCGAGGAGGCTGCTGAAGCGGTCGAGGAAACCGTAGAGGAAGCCGCAAAGAAGGCCGAAGAGGCCGGTGAAGCCGTCAAGGAAGAAATGAAGATGGAAAAACCCGCCGGAGGCAGTGGCTGAGGCGGTTCCAAGTAATCGTGCGGTCCGCACGACATGGAATGAGAGAGCCGGTATCCCGCGATACCGGCTCTCTTCCCACGCAGTCTCCACCCCCGAAACTCAGGGGGCTTTTTTTTGCCGGTCAGCATCCCTTGCCCACCGATGAATACCCAGGTTCTCTGCTGTCCTGCGCCCCGAACAATCAGCGGCTCGGCAGAGAGTTATTGCATCATTGGCCCTGTTGCCGTATTATTCTTGTGCCGCCGGCCTGCACACCGGCTGCCGACCTGCTGCCTGGAAAAATCGAGACGCATCTTTTTTGAACCTGCCGATGATCCATGCGCCGTTTCTTCATTGATCCGCAATCGATCCGAAGCGGCATTGCCACCCTCTCCGGAGTTGAATCGCACCACATAACCAGCGTCCTGCGTCTTGAACCGGGCTCCGCCATCGAACTGTTCGACGGCACCGGATTCGTCTATGGCGGGAGAATTGAAGCCGTCGCCCGCCATGGGGTCAGGGTCCGCATTCTTTCACGCAGT
>JALHJD010000196.1 GCA_022837185.1 Desulfobacteraceae bacterium | reverse complement strand
GGATCAGCAGCAAACTGCGAATAGCTCCGGTGGGCGTGGATCGGGATGCCATGGAATGGCTGATGGGGTACGACTGGCCCGGCAATATCCGGGAGTTGGAAAATGTGCTGATGAACGCCTGCGCCCTGGCCAAGGGGCGGACCCTGGGGGCCGATGATCTGCGCATTCTCCCTTCTCCCAGGTCAGAGCAGGAAGAGGAGGCGGTTCCGGTGACCCTGGCGCATGCCGAGAAGGTTCAGATAAAAAAAAGTCTGGAGGAGAACGACTGGAACATCACCCGGACCGCCCGGATTCTTGAAATTTCCCCGACGACCCTGCGAAAAAAAATTGCGGACTACGGCCTCGGAAGGGGTGGCCGGTGAACTCACCACCGGCCGCGGGTCGTTCCGCCGTCCCGTCAGGCCGTGGAAGTCGCCGCCCGGACCGGGAGCCGGACTATGAAACAGGCCCCTTGGCCGGGCCGGGAATGAACATCAATGGTTCCCCGGTGCTGCTCCACCACCTTCTGAACACTGAATAAGCCGATGCCCGTGCCTTTCTGACTGCCGGGAACCTGGAAATACTGTTCAAAAATTTTCTTCTGATATTCCTCGGCAATGCCGGGACCGTCATCGGAGACGGCGAGGAGTGCCGCATCCTCCGTCTGCTCCATTTCCACCTGAATCACCTGCCTGGCATATTTGATCGCATTGCCGAGCAGATTTTCGATCATGGTCCTGAGCTGGGCGGGATCGCCCGTGATCATGAGGGGGCTGAGTTGGTCCCAGTCGTCCCGCTGGAGATTATTGATGGAGATCGTAAGCCGCTTCTCGTCGATTTTGGGGAAGAAGCCGGTGGCGATGGTGCGGGTCAGGTTGATCAGGTCCAGCTGCTGGGGATGAAATTCATCGAGGGCCGACTTGTCCCGCAGGTCCGTTGAAGTCTTCTCTATTGTTTCGAGGAGCTGCAGCGCGGATTTTTCAATGGTCTCCAGGTAGGCGAGGGTGTTTACGGGGGTCCCGGCCTTGCCCTCCTTCAGCCGCCTGGTAAAACCGAGAACAGGGGTGATGGAGCCCTTGAGATCGTGGATGAGCAGGGAAATGAACCGTTCCCGCTGCCGGTCGAGTTCCCCGGTCCGCTGGTCAACCAGTTCTTCAAGGTGCAGCCGGTAGGCCTCCAACTCCTCCTCGTATTTTTTGCGCAGCGCCACCATGCGGTTGATGTTTTCGCCGAGGAGGCCGATTTCGTCTTTTCTGTCGTACAGGACCTGGACGGACAGGTCTCCCTGGGCGATTTTCTCTACTTTGGCGGTAAAATCCGACAGCGGTCTGGTTATGCTGCGGCTGACGGCGATGGCAAAGAACAGCCCGAGGGCTAAGGCCAGGAGGTTCAGCAGGACGAGAATTTTCACGGTCCTGGAGGACGAAGCCATGGCCTGCAGGTAATTCTCCCTGGCATAGGCGCTCTGCAGTTCCACCATGTCGTTGAGGCTGTCCAGCCAGCCCCATTGCCGGCTGCGGACTTCGTCGACCAAAAGCCGCATCCCTTCGGCCGCCCGGCCGTTCATGCCCAGCTCGATGACCTGGTCCCAGAGCAGTTGGGTTTCGTTCTGCCCGGCTACGATTTTTTCCAGGAGGGCTTTCTCGTCGCCGTCCTCCAGCAGGGCAGTGAGCCGGGTCAGGGTTTCGTTGTACTCCTGTTCTTCCGTGCGGATGCGCTGCAGTTCAAATTCCTTTTCCTCCTTATCTTCAACGAGAAGAACATTGCGGATCAGGACCGCCTTGTGCCGGGCCAGAAAGCGCATGTCCTGCGCCAGTTCCGTTTTGACGTAGGTATGATACACCAACTGTTCCAGCCTGGTGTTGATCATCTTCAAGCTGAAATACTGCAGAACGCCGAGGGAAACCATCAGAAAGCAGAAGAAGGCAATGACCAGGCCTATGCGGAAAATTATGCGGAGATTGCGGAAGATCATTTTGCTCGTTCAGCGGGCGGTCGGCAAGGGGAACAGGGAGAACCGGGGATATTTAGGGAAAAGAATCCGTCCGCCGGAGACGACAGGAGGCCGAAGAGCTTCCGGCCCGATGGAAAAGGATCATGCATCGGCATACGGTCCGTTTTCAGAAAAGTGTCATGGGGAGGAATGAAAAGGGCATTTATTTCCCTCGCAATTTAAAAAATTATACAAGAAAGGTGCGGCAAAAAGGAAGCTGTTTATGATGAGGAAGCATAAATCCCGGTCGGCAGCACCAGGAAAAGGCGAGGGAGGGCCGTCCGGCCCTCCCTCGTTGGGGCGGGGTATGAAACGGGGGGGGGTCAGTTATTCTGGCATGTGTTGTTTCTTGGCCCGACGGTCATGGTGTTCATCCTCTTCATATTCATCATCGTCATCCTTGGGATGATTTTTCCCGGCGGCTTCAACTTCCCGGTCCACTGCACAGCCGTTGGAGGTTGTGGCCGTGACATGTCCGGGTGCGCCGCCGATGTTTTTGATTTTGGCTTTCCATTTACCGCCCTTGACCTTGATTCCTTCGGCCAGGACTTCACCCGTGCTGGCGTCCATGACGGTGACGGTGGTTCCGACCGTTGCCCGCCCCTTGATCTGCAGCATGTCGGCTTCGGCGATGTATTTCGCTTTTTTGATGACAAGCAGGGTTCCGTCCGGGCAGGTCAGGCAGGTATCGTCGCTTAAGCCGTTGCAGTTTTCATCAACGGAGTTGCCGCAGATTTCGGCCGCACCGGGATTGATCGTCGGATCATTGTCATTGCAGTCGGTCCCGCCGCAGGCAGCGTCCCGATAACCGTCGTTATCGGCATCAGGGCAGGCCGTGTCGCAGCCCTCGTCAATTTCGCCGTCACAATCATTATCGATATCGTCACAGGTCTCCGTCATGCCGGGATTGATGTCCGGATCGGCGTCGTTGCAATCAACAGGGCCGCATTCGCCTCCCTCGACGGCATAGCCGTCGCCATCGTTGTCGGTGCAGGTTTGCGGACAATCAACCCCGTTGGGATCCTGGGCGTCAATCAGCCCGTTGCAGTCGTTATCAATACCGTCCGTGCAGAATTCAATTGCATTGGGATTGATTTCGCTGTCGGTATCGTCGCAGTCGCCTTCCGCCGGGGTAAAGCCGTCACCGTCGTTATCCAGGTCGGAAGGATCGACGCTGTCAACCCCGTCGCAGTTCTCATCTATGCCGTTATTGGGCACGTCAAATGCGCCGGGGTTGATTCCCCCGTCATTGTCATCGCAGTCAACGGGTCCGCATTCACCGCCATCCACCGCATACCCGTCACCGTCATTGTCGGTGCAGGCCGGGCCGGTTGGACAGAAAAAATCAGTCAATGTCGTGCCCCCTGCCAGATAGGCGTCCTTGGCCGGAGTGGGATCGCCGAAGTCTCCGACGTGGCATAACATACAGTCCCCGTCATAAGGAGAAACCGGGCTGCAGGCGGTATTCACGTTTGTGCCGAAGCTGCCGAAGGAGAATCCTTCTGTGGCCGTGATCAGCAACGCCCCGGCAACGGCAAGAAGGAAAGGTACTGTTTTTATCTTCATGGCTGGACTCCCTCCTCTCTCTGATTGGGTGGAAAATGAATTGGGGAAAATTTTGCAGATGGTCCGCCCCGCTGGTGCTTCCCGGGTTTCCGCAACCGCAGGGCAGCGCTTGAGCCGGCCGACGGAAACCTGCTGTCCATCATTCGGCTCAACATGAATCTCGTCGTCAGCTGACTCGGGGCAACCTGAAGCAAAGAAGGTGCCAATCACGGAAGTATTTATTAACATATTGATTTAAATGGTAAAAATAAATCGAAGGGAAGGGGTGGGGTCCGCCCGGCGGAGGGAATTGTGCAGGATAGAGCATACAACAGCAGGCAGCGGACAATGATAGAGTATTCCATTCATGTCCGGATATTGGGGAGTTAGGAGGAGCGGAGGAAACATCATACAGGGTACAATTTTTTGTACCGCGCCGGTCCGTCGAAAGGGGAGGGAGGAGGCGGTATGTTGACAAGCGCCTTTAAATACAAGGTTATTTATGGCATAATAGAGAAAAGCAGGCTTCAGGATGGTTGGAGACGTGGAGTATGATCGTTTTTGACTTGCAATGCAAATGCGGCTGCCAGTTTGAAGGATGGTTCGCAGGCCGTGTCGATTTCGACCGGCAGAATGATCTGGGCCTGATAGCCTGTCCGCGCTGCGGGGGGGAGAAGGTTCGGAAAATTCTGTCGCCGGTGGCTGTTTATTCCGGGTGCGGCGGGAGAGCCAGCAAGCCGGCGGAAGGTGAACAGGAGATTACCCCGGCGACGATGGTGCGGTTTCTCCGCACGGTCCGCCATTTCGTGGAAAAGAACTTCAACGATGTCGGCCCCAGGCTGGCGGAAGAATCCCTGAAGATGCGGTACGGCGTTTCCGAGCCGCGCAACATCCGTGGGACAGCCACCGCCGACCAGGAAATAATGTTGCGGAAAGAGGGAATAGAACTGCTGCACATCCCGCTGATCGGCAAGGACCCTTCCGAACCGAAACCGAACTGAGCATTGATCGGGGCGCTGCCCCGGAGGAGACGGCATGGCCAGGAACGTTGATGTGGCAATTATCGGCGCCGGCAGTGCGGGCCTGTCCGCCCTGAGCCAGGTGCGGAAAGCGACCGCCAGTTTCATTCTGATAAATGCCGGTCCCTACGGAACCAGTTGCGCCCGGGTCGCCTGCATGCCGACCAAGGTCCTGATCGAGGCGGCAAACGGGTGTTACAGCCGCGGGCTGATGGCCGATCTCGGCATGGAGGGCGTTGAGGGGCTGCGGGTCAACCGGTGGGCTGTTCTTGAACGGGTCATGCGCATGCGCGACGGATTCGTCAAGGGCATGGAACGGGCCACCGACCGGCTGGGCGATAAAAGCATCAGCGGCCGGGCGCGCTTCAGGGACCGGAATACCATCGAGGTCGGCGGCGAAACCATCACCGCCGGCCGGGTCATCATCGCCACCGGGTCCAGCCCGATCGTCCCCGGAGCCTGGAAAGCGTTCGGGGACCGCATCCTGACCACCGAAGATCTCTTTTATCAGACCGATCTGCCCGATGCCATGGCGGTCATCGGTCTCGGGCCGTCCGGACTGGAGCTGGCCCAGGCCCTCAGCCGCATCGACATCCGGGTGACCGGTGTGGATGAAAAACAGTTCATCGGCGGCCTCACCGACCCGGAAGTGAACGAGGCCGCGGTGGCGGCCGTTTCCCGCGAAATCGACCTGCATCTCGGCACCCGGGCCGAACTGGGCGAGGCCGGCGCCCAACTGAAAATCGTCGTCGCCGGGACCGAGTCCCTGGTCGACAAGGTGCTGCTGACCATGGGACGGCGCCCCAACATAGCGGATCTCGGCCTGGAGAACCTGGGTATTGAACTGGATGAACACGGCCTGCCGCCGTTTAATCCGGAGAGCATGCAGATCGCCGACCTGCCGGTGTTCATCGCCGGCGACGCCAACAACCATCTACCCCTGCTGCACGAGGCCATCGACGAAGGGCATATTGCCGGCTACAATGCCACCCACGACGCCGTTCACTGCTTCAGGAGGCGGGTGCCGCTGGCTGTTGCTTTCAGCGATCCCAACATCGTCAGGGTCGGCAAGGGTTTCGCCGAACTGGACCGGGAAAAGACGGTGACCGGCGCGTTCGATTTCGGCGCCCAGTCCAGGGCCCGCATGAGCAACAGCAACCACGGCCTGCTGCATCTGTATGCCGATCGGGAGAGCGGCGCGGTGCTGGGGGCGGAGA
>JALHJD010000195.1 GCA_022837185.1 Desulfobacteraceae bacterium | reverse complement strand
ACCTCCTGCATCAGCGGCACCAGTTTTTCGAGGATCTCGGCGACCCCGCCGCCGACCCGGGTCGAATTGACATGGATGACCTTGAGGCCGGTCAACGGCCGGGACAGCTGAAACAGATGATCGATCACTTCCTCGCCCGCCACCCGGCCGTATGCTTCCAACTGACTCGTCATACCATTCTCCTACGCAAAAAAATCCGTAATGATTTTCACCAACTGGTCCTTGATCTGGTGCAGGCTCCCGAAATAGGGATCGACGCCGGCGAGCTGCCGGCACAGTTCGCTGCACCGTTCCCCGTGCCCGCTCAGCCAGAAGCTGAAGTCGTCGCCGTGGCTGTCCAGCCGGCGCCGGGCGTCGATAAAGTGATAAAAAATACTGCCGGTGGAAAGGCCGGGTAGTAGCTCGGCCAGTTTTTCCGGGGAATCCACCCGGTTTCCAGTATCGAAAATAACGATCTGGGAGCGGATGAATTCAAAGCGGGAAGAAGCCTGCAGCCAGGAAAGATGCCCCTGTTCGTCAAGCCGTTCCTCCATGATTTCCAGCAGTTCCTGGCGCAGGTCTTCGAGGTCGGCGAAATCCGTCGGATCGACGACCGCCAGCCGCTCGGCCAGGGGGGCATCGTGCATGCCGTACCAGGACCAGGCGGCGAAATCGTTGTTATATTCCCGTTCCTCGAACCGGGGCTGCAGCAGTCCCCCCCAGAAATGATAATAAATGCTGTCCAGGCTGATGACGTTGAGGATATCCCGAAGCTCCTTGAGGTTGACGGCCCGGTGGCCGGTGGCGATGGCTATCAGCGCGCAGTCTTTGAGTTCGAAAACATCCGGTCCGGGATTGCCGGTTTGTTCTGCAGAGGGAGACATGGATCAACTCCTTGACGTTTGATGGTTAATCGATTTCGGCGTGCAGCAGTCCGACCGGCCAGGACCGGAGTACATCGGCGACATTGAGCAGCACTTTTCCCGCGGTGTCGGCCGTTGGGACGGTTTCGCAGGAAAATATGCTCCGCCACCGGGCTCCCGCCAGGTAATCCGGCAGCCCGATCACCGTGTTCCCCCAGGCATCGGGCCCCAGGGGGACCCTCCGCCGGCCTTCCGAGAGGGTGCAGTACAATCTCGGCGCGACGGCGACAACCACCCGCCCGTCATGCTTCCTGGCAAGGGCACAGAGGTGGCGGCGCCTGTCGCCGTTCACTTCCAGGGGCAGGTAGGCGCCCTGGTCAAAAACTTCCTTCCACTCGTTTCGTAAATGCAAGGTTGATGCCAGGACGAACATTTTGGCCCGCCCGTCCGCCAGGGAGCCGAGCATTTCCTCCAACAGCCGTTCCTTTTCCTCCGGGCCGGACCCGCTTTGTTCCCGCAGCGCCTGAAGCATGGCCCGGCGACGGGCAAAATCAATCGGCCGGCGGTTGTCGGGATCCACCAGACAGAAGCGCCAGGTTTCGTTGCCCTGGTATATGTCCGGGATTCCCGGAGAGACGAGCTTCAGCAGGAGCTGGGAAAGGCTGTTGAGCATGCCGAACCAGGAAACGTCCCGCTGAAAGGGGAGAAAATCCTGGACGAACGGGGTATCCGGCTCCCCAAGGGTCGCCTCGACAAAACGGCGGACCGCCTTTTCATAGGGTTCGGCCGGGGTTATCCAACTGGTATGTTGTTTTGCCTCCCGGCAGGCTTTTACCATGTAGTCCTTCATCCGGTTGATCAACTCGACCCTGGACCAGACTTCTCCCTCGGCCGGCCAGACCCCCGCCAGATTCTGGTAAAAGCCGTACTCGTCATTGCGGGACGGGGCAGGCCCGCCGTCCAGCTGCGTCTTCATCGACCTGTTCAATTTGCTCCAGCGGGCAACCCGGTCCTGCCATTGCCGGGGCATTTCGGACAGTACGTTGATCCTGGCCCGGACATCCTCGCTGCGCTTGGAGTCATGGGTGGACGTATTCAACATCGAATGGGGCCAGAATCGCAGCCGGTGCTGGTTGGCCCGATGGAAGGCGGCCATCGACGTGCCGAAACGTCTGGGCTCCCCGCCCACCTCGTTGAGAGAAAGAAGACGGTTGTAGATATAAAAGGACGTGTCCTCCACCCCCTTGGCCATGACCGGCCCCGTATACTGCTGGAATTTCATGCAGAAATCAAGCACCGCCTCCCTGTTCCCTCCTTTGTCCAGGCCCCGCGGCAGCAGAATGCTCCTGATGAAATCATAGACGCTTGCGTCATCAAGCTGTTCCCGCTGCTTGGCTTTTTCCACCGCCCATTCGATGAACCGGGCGTCGCTTTTGCGAACGTTCTCCCGGGACACATAGGTCCGATAGACCGGGAAGCAGGCGATAACCTCCATGAGGGCGTCCCGCAGCCGGTTGAGCCTGAAGTCCCTGGTGTGGCGGTCCGCCTGGGCGAGGCGGTACAGGGTGCCGGCCAGCACATTCAGTTCTCCCGACATCGAAGAGCGGATGATCAATTTTTTGCAGGCATGGACCAGTTCATCGTAATTTTTCCGTTCCCCGATGAAGCGGTGATACATGGCGGTCATTGTTTTTGCCGCCGAGGCGTCGACAAAGATGCCGTTGAGCATATTGGCGAAATCATAGCCGGTGGTGCCGTGCACGGGCCAGTTTTCGGGCAGGTGCTCAAAGTCCGCCAGGATTTTTTCCGCGACGATATACAAAGGCGTCTGCTTCCCGGCTCCTGAACCTTCCGGCGGTCCCGGCGGATCTGCCGGGGAGTCCCCCGAGGCCGCGGCCTGCAGCCGGCAGAAATAACCGTGCGGATCGTAGAGGCCGTCAGGGTGATCGATCCGCAGGCCGTCGAGCCTGCCGGTGGCGATCAGGTCGAGGATCAGCCCGTGGGTTTCCTGGAAGACCTTGAGTTTCTCCATCCGCAGTCCGGCCAGGTCGTTGATGTCGAAGAACCTGCGGTAGTTTATCTCGTCGGCCGCCACCTTCCAGAAGGCAAGGCGGTAGGCCTGCTGCTCCAGCAGGTTGTGCAGCGGATCGAAGCTGTCCGGCCTGGATGGTTCGCCGTTGAACAGGATGACGTTCTCCTCGATGAACTGGCTGATCGGGGGGTATTCGCGGCAGATTCTGGCGAGAATCCGCTTGTTGACTTCCTTGTGGCGCCGCCGGCTCTGCAGTTTCTCCTCCGATTTTTCCTGGCGGCCAGGCAGGTTGTCCAGCGAAGTTATCAGGTTCTGCAGCTCCAGATAGCCGTTGTCCTGCTTGCCCAGCCGGTCCTCCAGCCGGGCGAAATTATGGCCCAGCACAGTCGGATAGGTCCCGGGATCGATGGGAAAGCGATGTTCGTGGTACTGAATGGCGAAGCTGCCGGCATCCGCGTCAAAGCGGAGCTGGATCTCCCCGGATTCCAGGATCATGCCGTAATGGCCGCCCAGCACGGGGAGCAGCAGGCGGCCGACAAGGTCCTGCTGATGGGGCTGCCAGTTGATGTCAAAGAAATCACCATATTTGGATGCCTCGCCGTTTTCCAGGACATCCATCCACCATTGATTGTCCGAGCCGACGCCCATGTGGTTGGGCACCACGTCCAGTATCATTGCCATGCTGTTCTGTTCGAGGACCGCGACGAACTGTTCATACTCCTCCCGGCTCCCGATTTCAGGATTGATCCGGCCGTGGTCGATGATGTCGTACCCGTGCGGACTGCCGGGACGCGCCATAAGGAAGGGCGAGGCATAGAAATGGCTGATGCCCAGTTCCTTCAGGTAGGGAATGATGTCCATGGCCTGCCGGAAGGTAAACTCTTTGTTCAGCTGCAGGCGGTAGAATGCCGTGGGGAGGCGGATTCCATGTCCTTTTTTCCGATCCGTGGCCGGCGCGGAAGGGCGGGTGACGCCGAGGCCCCTCTCCCGGCAGAGCTGCCTGAAGAGGGCGATGAGTTCCGGGGCGGCGAATATGTTTTCCACCTCGGCCGGATAGCGCAGGGTCGGGAAACGCTGGACGGGAAAAGCAGGCGGTTCCGCCTGATCGTCAAGTCCGAGGAGGTCGTTCAGCGGGACCAGGACGATTTTCGCGGTGGTGCGTGCCAGGTAGATCTGAACTGCGACCATCAGGTCATGATCAGGTTCGTGCACGGCGGCGGGGTCCGGCTGCAGTCCGCCGGGCAGGAGATGTTCATGATCAAGGGCGATGAGCAGGTGGGCGCGGGCCGCCGCCCGCTCGATGATGGCCCTTTCCTTCTCCCCATCGTCCCGGAAAGCATCCGCCCCCGTCTTGAGCGCTATGTCCCGGCCTGCCCAGAACCCCTTCAGGGTCGCGAGAAAAGGGGCGGATGAACTGATCAGTCCGTTGGCCGGGTAGCCGTCCACGGGAGGCCAGGCTCCCGGTTCATCGCCGGCCGGGCAGCAGGGCAGGGTGGTGAAGACGTTCATTTCCCTGATTCGCTCCTGTTGGGCAGGCGGCAGCAGATGCACATTGTCGGCGATGACGAGGCAGTTGTTTCTCCTGCTTTCCAGGGCGATAATGGAGAGGATGTCTTCAAAAGGCAGGAGGGCCGCCGCCCTGATGCCCGCTGCTTCTCCGCCCAGGGAAAAATATGCCTTGAAATAGTCGGCAAGGCTCCTGATCATCAGCGCGCCGTTGTAGCGCATGGCCTGGCGCAGGCTGTCTATGAACGGGCGGAAACGGAAAGCGCGCAGGCTTTCCGCCAGGAAAAGGGGCAGGCCGACGGCCGGGTCACAGGTTACGTCGTCGCGGGGATCGGCTGCGATTGCCGCCCCGTCCAGGAAGAACCCGCGATAGTACCACGCTTCAAATCCGGTTGGCGCGGGGCTGAACGACAGCTCGCCCAGCATGCCCGCCTTGAGACCCCTTTCCATGGACCGGCGGCCGACTGCGGCCAACTGCATGTCGGCCTGCCACTGCAGGTACTGATGGTACTCGATTTCCCCACGGCGGCTGTCGGCAAAATCCGCAACCGCCCGGGATCGCGGGTCCCTGAACTCTTCGGGCCATTCGGACCAGTGGGCGTACTCTTTTTCCGCCCGCAGTGCGTCCCGAAGGGCGCAGAAAGTCCCGTGGGCCCACAACAGGTCGCCGCCCTGTTCCTGGAAGCGCCTGAATTCCCTGCCCCGGTCGGTTTCCGGGTCGAGGTGACTGGTGGAAAAATGATGCCACAGGAGGCGGAGGATTTCGCTTTTTGCCTGCTCCGCAGCGGGGTAGTCGATTTGGGGGTTGTCCCGCAGCGCTGCCAGGTGCGCCTGAAACTGGATGTCTCGGAAACGGCTCTGGGCGTCTTCGGATTCCCACAGGTCGGCCACTGCTTCCGGGTCGATGAACAGCGTGTTGAGCAGGGAACGGCACGACGGCGAATAGGGATTGAGCGGCATGGTGCCGGCCCCGGCGATATCGTTGAGGGGGCCGGGATGAACGATGCCGGCGCCCTGCTCAGCGGCCCGGTTCAGCAGGCTTTTCAGGTCGCTGAAATCGCCGATTCCCCAGTTGCGCTTGGAGCGCACGGCGTGCAGGTGGAAGCCGAGGCCCCATATCCGGCCTTTTCCAACAAGGCCGGGAGGAACAAAGCATTGCCGGGGGGTGATGATCAATCCCATGGCTGACTGGAGGGGGACGGACGGCTCACTGTCTTCAAACAGGGTGAATTCATGATAGCCGCAGGGCAGCGCCAGCTCCAGGCTGATGAGCCGGCGGACAAGGCGGTGGTCCTCCGTTTCGAAGGCGGCGTCCGTGGCGAGATCGGCGATGTTGAAGGTCCCCTCATGGCGGCTGCCGTTTTCCTCGGTGAGAATCCACCGGCAGGCGGCGGAGGAATTTTCGGCAAAACGGGCGGGGATGACCAGGGGAGAGGTCCC
>JALHJD010000194.1 GCA_022837185.1 Desulfobacteraceae bacterium | reverse complement strand
CCTGGGTAAAGATGGGATAGCCTTTGCGGATGAGCTGGTCCAACTGTTCAAAAAGCCGGGCAACAATCGCAACCGCGTGGTTCGGCCCGGATATCTGCAGGGTGTTGCCGCGGGCGTTGATGGTCACGCCCGTGGCAAGCTCCACGGTCCGCAGGTTCCTGTTCAGGTCGCCGAAGAGGATTTGCGCCGCGGCATTGTCGGGGAAATGCAGTTCGCTGGAAACCTGTTTGGACAGGGAGGCCGACGTTTTCAATTCAGTTTGCCGCCTCCTTGCCGGCCTTGGCCAGCTCCTCGTTGATCATCCGCTGCAGGGCCCCGGGGTCGCGGTCGGTCACCCGCCTGCCGTTGATGAACAGGGTAGGGGTGCCGCTGACTTCCGCCTGGCGGGCATTGGCCACATCCCGCAGCAGTCTCTGTTTGGTGGCGTCACTGTTGAGGTCGCGGCTGAAAATGTCCATGTCGAGGCCGATTTCTTTTGCGGCGGCAAGGATTTTTTCGTTGCTGATGTTGTTGTTCATGGCAAACAGGGCGTCATGCATCTGCCAGAACTTTCCCTGGTTGTGGGCGGCGAGCCCGGCCAGGGCCGCCTGCTCGGCCATGTTGTGAATGTTGGTGAGCGGCAGATTTTTGAAGGCGATCTTGACGGATTCGGGATTGTTTTCGAGCAACTGCTCGAGCAGCGGCTGGACCTTGCCGCAGTAGGGTCATTGGAAATCCGAGAATACCGCCAGGACCACCGGGGCATTTTCCTTGCCGAGGAACGGCGCGTCGGTCACATCGATTTCCGCCGTAAAGCTGACGGAGAGGCTGGTAAAGGAATTGTCCCCCGCATTGATCAGGTAGAGCATCTCGCCCCGGGGAGCGATATCGATGGAGGTGACGCCCTTGTCGACGTCTATGACTCCCTGTTTGGCGCCTTCGGCGGTGTAAATATGCACCTTGGCGTCATCGCCGAGGATGAACACTTTTTTGTTATCCAGGGAATGGACAAAATCCAGGGGCTTGGCATCGAGCTTCCAGGTGGCTTTGACCGACGTATCGGGTGAGCCGGGAGCAGCCCCCAGGACGGGGGAAGACAGTGGCAGGGCGGCAAGCAGCAGGGTGCAGAGCGCCACGATTTTTTTCATAATTCACTCCTTTGCGTAAGGATGAACGGTTATTGGCGGCCGATGAATTCAAACGGCCGAAAGTATACTTCTTCCCACGCCGATAAGCAACAGGAGAAACCGGGAAGGACGGGGCAGGGGCGGACGCGGCATGGGATGGGGCGCTATACGAGCTTTCTGATCCGTTCCCATGCTTCCCGCAGGGCGCTCCGATCGGGAAAATCGAGGCAGAGCGTGACGGTCTCGTCCTCGAAGGCCGGGGTGTGCAGGATCCGGATATTGGCGGGCAGTTCCAGTTGGTGTGCAAACCTGTCGAATTGCTGCTCGGCGGTGCTTGAGCGCGGAAAAGCCTCGTTATGCAGCCATTTGAGCAGGGCGGCGGCCTGCTGGGGGACATTTTCCGGCTGGCCGGCTTCCTGTCCGGAGAGGAACGGCTGGAGGACGGTTTGCAGGTCCTCATTCCTGCGCATGATCAATTCAATGCAGAGCTCGATGAGTTTCTGCTGCCGGGAACCGCCCAGGCGCAGTCGGGTGATGAGGCCGACCAGCGTGGTCTGATCGCCGGGCGCCATTGTTATAATTTTCCGGGCGTTGCCGAGAGAGAGGATGCCCTGGTGGAGGGCGGTCATGGCGGCCGGGGCAAGATCGCGCAGGGAGAGCAGCTCAATAAGTCTGTGTCTGTGGGGGGGGTGCCCGAGCTTTGCGAACAGGGGCAGCCCGTCCTCAAGGGGGCAGTCGCGCAGCAGGCCGGAAAAAAAGGCGACCTGCTGGGCCGGGGAGAGACTGCCACCGATCATGGCATGTTCGAGCAGGACGGTATAGACGAAGAGAGGGGGAGAGTTTCCCGGAATCACCAGGCACGGGATGGAGTCGGAACCGCCGGCCTCCAGGGCGGCCTGGATCCTTTTCCTGCCGGAAAGGATGACAAAACGGTCCCGATCTCTCTCAAGGAGGAGCGGCGGAAAAAGGATGCCGTATCGCCGGACGCTTTCCCGGAGAGCAGCGTCCGGATATTCCTGTCCGGGAGAGAGCAGATAGGCGGCATCATGCCGATCAATCGATGAAATATTGATGGGTCGAATAGCCGGGGTTGTCTTCATTTTCCTGCTGCCATGTGTATTTCATTCAACGGAGAGGCGGAAGAATACAAAAAAAAACGGGCGTCACGAAAGTGACGCCCAGGGAAAAATTCCTCCGGCGGAAAAAATCAGTGCTTGTTGATCTTGGCGCGGAGTATTCCCGAGGGCTTGAAGGTCACCACCCTTCTCGATTCGAGGGTGAGTTCATCCCCGGTTTGCGGGTTTCTCCCCCGCCGTGATTTCTTGTTTTTGACGTTGAATTTGCCGAAACCGCTGAGCAGGAGATCGTTGCCGCTGATGAGGGCGGTCTTTGAAATGGAGAGGAAAGCTTCAACCGCGTTGGTAGCCTGCGCTTTGGTCATCGACGGATGAGTTTTATACACCTGCTGCACAAGATCGGCTTTGGTCAAGGTCATGGCCCATGAACCTCCATTTGATGAATGTGTGCCGTTTTTTCCTGAAGTTATTATAAATATATTATATTTTTTCAGTATTTGTCAATACTTAGACTTAAAGAAAACGGAAGGCCCCTTTGCCGGCGTAGCGGGCTCCGACCCCCAACTCTTCCTCGATGCGCAGCAGCTGATTGTACTTCGCCACCCGGTCGGTGCGGCAGGGGGCCCCGGTCTTGATCTGCCCCGTGTTCAGGGCGACGGCCAAATCAGCGATGGTGACATCCTCGGTTTCCCCCGACCGGTGGGAGATAACGGCCGTATACCCGGCACGGTGGGCCATATCCACGGCATCCACGGTTTCGGTGAGTGATCCTATCTGGTTCAGCTTGACCAGGATGGAATTGGCGATCCCCGCCTTGATGCCCTTTTGCAGGATGGAGGTGTTGGTGACAAATATATCATCCCCCACCAGCTGAATCGAGGAGCCCAGCTTATCGGTCAGCATTTTCCATCCTTCCCAGTCGGACTCATCGAGTCCGTCCTCAATGGAGACGAGGGGATATTTTCTGACCCAGGAGGCGTAGAACTCGATCAGTTCCCCGGCCGACTTGGCGGGTTTTTTCTCGGCGCTCAGCACATATTTTTTTTCTTTGGCCGAATAGAATTCGCTGGCGGCGGCATCGATGCCGATGAAGATATCCTTGCCCGGTTTGAATCCGGCCGTGGTGATTCCTTCGAGAATGGACTCCATGGCCTCTTCGTTGGAGCGCAGATTGGGGGCAAAGCCGCCTTCATCGCCCACCGCGGTCTGCTGACCCTTTTTCTTGAGGACGCTCTTCAGGGCGTGGTAGGTTTCGATCCCCATGCGCAGGGCCTCGGAAAATGACGGGGCACCGGCGGGAAGAATCATGAATTCCTGGATATCGACATTGTTGTCCGCGTGGGCGCCGCCGTTGAGGATGTTCATCATGGGTACGGGCAGGACCTTGGCGTTGACCCCGCCGATATAGTTGTACAGCGGCAGTTCCAGTTCACTGGCGGTCGCGGCGGCCACGGCCAGGGAAACCCCCAGGATGGCATTGGCGCCGAGCTTCTTTTTGTTGGCGGTGTTGTCCATCTGGAGCATGGCCAGGTCGATGAGAACCTGTTGGGAGGATTCAAGGCCGAGAAGCTTGGGAGCGATGATCTCATTGACATTTTTTACCGCCTGGAGCACGCCCTTGCCGCCGTATCTCTTCCGGCGGGTGTCACGCAGCTCCAGGGCTTCCCGCGTACCGGTCGATGCACCGGAGGGGATCGCGGCCCTGCCGACAGCTCCGGTTTCAAGAAACACCTCGACCTCGACCGTGGGATTGCCGCGGGAATCGATGATTTCCCTGGCAATGACATCAATGATTTCGCCCATGAGAATTTTCCTCTGTTGAAAGGGTTGGTGTGGATATTTCCGCCGTTCCTGTTAGACAAGGGTGGCGATTTTGAAAATCGGCAGGTACATGGCTACGACCAGGCCGCCGATCATGCCCCCCAGGAAGACCATCATGAACGGTTCGATCATGGCGGTGAGATTTTCCACCGCCTGGTCCACTTCCTCGTCATAGAAATCGGCGATTTTTTCCAGCATGGTATCGAGGGCGCCGACCGATTCGCCGACGTTGATCATCTGGATGACCATGTTGGGAAAAACGCCGGTCTCCTCCAGGGGCTCGACAATGGCCCGGCCCTCGGCAACGGCGTCGGCCACCCGGAAGACGGCCCGTTCGATCACCTTATTGCCGGCCGTCTTGGCCGTGACATGCAGGGAATCAAGGATGGGGACGCCGCTCTGCAGCATGGTGCCCAGGGTGCGGGTGAATTTGGCCACCGACACCTTGCGGATCAGGTCGCCGACAACCGGGGACTTGAGAAACATGGCGTCCATTTTCAGGCGGCCCCTTTCCGTGGAGTAGATCTTCTTGACAGCGAACACGAGCAGGCCGGTCAGGATGAGCAGGTAGATGAAATAGTTTTGCAGCCCCTCGCTCATATTGACGACGATCTGGGTCGGGGTCGGCAGGGCCGAGCCGAAGCCCTCGAACATTTCCTTGAACACCGGAACGACAAAGACCAGGATGACGACGAGGATGACAAGGGAGATGCCGAGGCAGATGGCGGGATAGGTCATGGCACCCTTGATTTTTTTCTGCAGGGCCATGGCTTTTTCCTTGAAGGCCGCCAGCCGGGACAGGATGGTGTCCAGTATGCCGCCTACCTCGCCTGCCTCGATCATGTTCGAATAGAGATTGTCGAAAACCTTGGGATGCTTGCGCATGGCGTCGGCCAGGGTGTTGCCGGTTTCGACATCGCTCTGCAGGTTGAGGATGACTCTTTTGAAGGTCGGGTTGGACTGCTGCTTGCCGAGGATCTGCAGGCACTGGACCAGAGGCAGGCCGGCGTCGATCATGGTGGAGAGCTGGCGGGTGAAGATGACCAGGTCCTTGCCGGTGACCTTGGGCTTGAACAGGTCGATGTTCTCAAACAGGTCCTTGGGCGCTTCCTTGCAGGACTGCACGTCGATGCGCATGCGTTTGAGCTGGGCCCGGGCTCCGGCTTCATCTACGGCCTCAATCTTTCCCTTTCGCTTTTCTCCGTAGGAGTTGACACCTTTCCAGTTATAAACGGGCATTAAAGGATCTCCTGATGATTTTGGGCGGTGCTGTCCACTGCTCGAGGGATATTGGTTGACAGATGATCAATTTCTATTTATAAAAACTGTTTTCTTCCCGTAGAATACATGCCGGAAAACAATTTAGTGTATTGTATGGAAGTTTTTTTTCTGATTCAAGGGAAAAGTGATATTTTTTCAGGAGGTTGGCATTATGCAGGCCAGTGCGACATCAAAGTATGCAGGACAGTCATTCCAGCCCATTGTTGAACAGTGTGAAGGCTGTGAGAGAATAGTCGAGGAGGAGGGCGCCCGGTTCTGCAGGTCATATCTGAATCCGGCGGCCAAATGGCGGCAGGGAATGTGCAATTTTGCCACCCATGCCAAACCGGAACTGAAGCTCGTCAAGGTGCGGATCAATCCGCTGAAAGCGTCCAAGCGCGCTTCGCGCAGAAAGTAATCCGCGCAGCCGTTCATTTTCGGGCAAAGGGCCGCATGCCGCTCAGGGCATGGGCCCTTTGCCTGGTTATTTCCTTCCCACCCCCGTGTACTGAAATCCCAGGGATCTCAGTTTTTCCGGTTCATAGACATTCCGCAGATCGATAAATATCCTGTTTCTGAGGAGGCCGCCGATTCGCTCCAGGTCCAGGGCCCGGTACTGGTTCCACTCCGTCAGCA